>CABPCW010000013.1 GCA_902406155.1 uncultured Collinsella sp. | reverse complement strand
GGGGCGCTACGGTCTCCTCTGCGGCCTCGGTCTCCTGGGAACTTCTCAAAACAAAGCAGGCACCCCGGCCCCGGCAATGTATCGCTGACCGGCCAAAGTTACACACGCAACATCCAAGGCAGCCTCAGCAAAGTCCCCATTACATTAAAAAAAATCAGCCCCCCGCAAAACGAAACGGCCGAGAGGGCCTTGCCCGGCGGGGAGACTTTGTCCGGGGAAGTTCGCGAAGCCCACTTCCCCGGACAAAGTCTCCCCGCCCGGAGGCGGCCCCAGCGCGAGGCCGTCCCGGATGCCCACCTACTCGTTGTCGCCTGCGGTCATCTGCGTTGCGGAGAGCGCGCCATCGGCAGCAGTTGCAGCAGCGGCGTCGGGCCAGACCCAGTCGGTAAAGGCCGGATGGTCGTAGCCCTCATCACACGCAAACTCAAAGGCCTCGGTGCGGAATGCCTCCCACTCATCAATTTGCTCGGCAAACTTATCGGCGTCGACCATGCGCAGCACGTCGGCGGCCAGCGCCCAGCGATCCATGTTGTTCAGGCGCAGCATGTCGAAGGGCGTGGTCGTGGAGCCTTTCTCCTCGTAGCCGTGGACGCGGAAGGCGTCGTGGCCGGGGCGGCTCCAGATCAGACGGCGAATCGTGCCGGCATAGGCGTGGAACGCGAAGAGAACGGGCTTCTCGCCACGGCCGAACAGCTCAGCCCAGCGCTCATCGCTGATGGCCTGGTCGTTCTCGCAGACGTTCTGGATCTTGAGCAGATCGACCACGTTGACGAACCATACCTTGATACCTAGCTCGCGCAGCATGTCGGTTGCAGCCAGAGCCTCGAGCGTCGGCACGTCACCGCAGGTGGCGACCACGACGTCGGCCTCGGCGAGCGTATCGGCGGTCGATGCCCATTCCCAGGTCGCAACGCCCTCGGCGAGCTCCGCCTTGGCCTCGTCGACCGTCTGGAAGGTCGGAGCAGGCTGCTTGCCACAGAAGATGGCGTTGACACAGTCGGTAGACTGGTAGACGCGCTCGGCCACGGCAAGCGCCATGTTGGCGTCGGCCGGATAGTAGGCATTCACGATATGCGTGTCGTTTGCCTTGTTGAGCAGCAGGTCGATAAAGCCAGGGTCCTGGTGCGAAAAGCCGTTGTGGTCCTGGCGCCAGACGTGGCTCGACAGCAAAATGTTAAGGCCGCTGATGGGGGCACGCCACGGAATCTCGCGCTTGGTAGCCTCGAGCCACTTGCAGTGCTGGTTGACCATGGAGTCGACCACATGGACAAAGCTCTCGTAGGAGCTCCACACGCCGGAGCGGCCGGTGAGCACGTAGGCCTCGAGGAAGCCCTCGCACTGGTGCTCGGAAAGCTGCTCGACGACCTTACCGGAGCCGGCCAGCAGCTCGTCGTTGGCCTCGTCCTCGTAGAAGCCAGCGTCCCACTGCTTCTTGGTCACCTTGTAGGCAGCCTGCAGGCGGTTGGACGCGGTCTCGTCGGGACCAAAGATGCGGAAGTCATCCATGTTCTTGGCCAGAACGTCGGCAGTGTACTCACCAAAGACGCGGGCGGCCTCGGTAGAGCCCCAGCCATGACCATTAGTGTCGACGGGGACCTCGTGGGCATGAATATCGGGCAGTTCGAGCTCGCGACGCACCTTACCGCCGTTCGCGTTGGGGTTGGCGCCGATGCGCAGCTCGCCGGTCGGCATAAAGGCCGTCACCTCGGGGCGCACCTGGCCCTCGGGCGTAAAGAGCTCCTCGGGCTTGTAGGAACGCAGCCACTCGCGCAGCACGCGGAAGTGCTCGTGGGTGTCCTTGGCACTCGCCAGCGGCACCTGATGCGCGCGCCAGGAGTCCTCGGTCTTCTTGCCGTCGATCTGCTTGGGGCAGGTCCAGCCCTTGGGCGTGCGGAACACAATCATGGGGTAGGCCGGGCGGACCACGGTCTCGCCTGCGGCGGCCTGGGCCTGCGCGGTTGCCTTGATGTCACAGATCTCATCGAAGACCTGCTCAAACAGGGCAGCGAAGCGCTCGTGGATGCTTGCGTGGCTCTCGTCGTCAAAGCCGGCAACGAAGAAGTGCGGCTTGTAGCCCATGCCCTCGAAGAACTTGGCCAGCTCCTCGTCGGACACGCGGGCAAGGATGGTGGGGTTGGCGATCTTGTAACCGTTGAGGTGCAGGATCGGCAGGACGATGCCATCGGTTGCCGGGTTCACGAGCTTGTTGGACTGCCAAGAGGTGGCAAGCGGACCGGTCTCGGACTCGCCGTCGCCCACCACGGCCACGGCCAACAGGCTCGGGTTGTCCATGACGGCGCCGTAGGCGTGGCTGAGCGTGTAGCCAAGCTCGCCGCCCTCGTGGATGGAGCCGGGCGTCTCGGGCGCAAAGTGGCTCGGGATGCCGCCGGGGTAGGAGAACTGGCGGAAGAACTTCTGCAGGCCGGCCTCGTCATTGGTGATGTCGGGGCGGATCTCGCGGTAGGTGCCATCGAGCAGCGACTGGGCGGTGCCGGCGGGGCCACCGTGACCCGGGCCCATCAGGAAGATGGCGTTCTGGTTGTGGTCGGCGATGAGACGGTTGACGTGGCCGAACAGGAAGTTGATGCCGGGCGTGGTGCCCCAGTGACCAACCAGGCGATGCTTGACGTCCGGACGACCAAAGTCGCGCGTCTCGCCGGTCTTCTCGTCGACAAAGTCGCTGCGCATCAGCGGGTTGGAGCGAAGGTAAATCTGGCCGACGGACAGGTAGTTCGAGGCGCGCCAGTACAGGTCGACACCCTCGAGCTCGGAAGCGGGGACCTCATGTCCCAGTTTTTGCCACGGCGTTCCCAGTGTTTTAGCCATTGTTTATGTCCCTTCGCTGCGCGGTTGCCTTTCGATACGGCAACCATTCGTTGGGACTAGTATATTTGCTAAAACGTTTTATCATGGTGAAAAAACGTTTTAGCATCTTTATCGATCCCATCGATTGGCAAAACGCGACATTCACCTGCGGCATTATCTGTCACAGGTACTCCATATTCAATCTGCATGAATTGGTAAACGTGTTTAGTTGTGTTTAGTAAGCTCGAGCACACTGCCCTTCACGATAAGCGCCGGCTCCAGAACGACCTCTTCGGCACGTCTACCGCCCCTACCGGCAAGACGCTTGGACATGCAGCCAAAAGCATGCTCCGCAAGGACACCGGGATCCTGCTCAATCGCGGTCAGCGCCGGCTCAAAGAGAACGTCGGCCGCCGAGTTGTCATAGCTTACGACCGAGATATCGCCCGGGATGCTCTTCCCCATCTCGTGCAAGCGCTTGAGCAGACCGAGGGCGATGTTGTCCGAGCTTGCGAACACGGCGGTGGCATCGGTTGCAAGCACCGCCTCCGAGGCCTCGTATGCGCTCGGAATGTAGTACTCGCTCTCAAACTCCAGGCGCGCGTCGATGGGCAGTCCCACCTCGCGCAGCGCGCGCTCGTAACCGGCGAGTCGTTTGCGGCCCGTATTGGAGCGACGCGCGTTAACCAGACAGGCGATGCGGCGATGACCCTGTTCAATCAGATACCGCGTAGCCATGTAGCCGCCCATCTCGTGGTCGAACATCACCTTGTCGCACTCGAGGCCCTCAATGGCGCGGTCGACCATCACGGCAGGAATGGGCAGATGGCTCACTTCCTCGCGCAGGGCGCGATCGTCGGAGAACTCGTCACCCACTACCAGAAAGACGCCGTCGACGCCGCGCGTCACCAGCTGGCGCAGCAGTTCCAAATCGTCATCGGCGCTTCCACCCGAGCTGGTAATAAAGAGCGCGTAACCGTCCTCGCGGCAGCGCTTTTCCAAACTGCCGGCGAGCGAGGCAAAAAAGCGGCTCTCGATATTGGGAACGATAAGGCCCAGTGTGCGCGACTCGCGCATGACCAGGCTGCGCGCGATCTGGTTAGGAACATAGTGGTTGCGCGCCGCAACCTCTTTGATGCGCTTGCGGTTTTCTTCCGAGATACGACAAGGCCGATTGTTGAGAACAAGCGAGACCGACGAGGGGGAAAGCCCCACCTCCTGGGCAATCTGCTTGAGAGTAACTTTGTTGCCCATCTCGCTCCTTCCGAGTATTCGCGCAATCTCTTGAAAGTATAGCGACCGTCCCTCTACCTCGTTGATAAACACTTTACCAATCCGGTGGACGGCTGTTTTATCGCCGCGATTGGTGTAAAGCAACCTGACCCCTTTGCACTATGTGATGCATTGGGGTCAGGTTACTTTGCACCAAATCCATCCGGGTGGGGTATATTGCATTCGATTGATGAAAACGACCACCATAAGGCGGATATTCGTATGCACGAGAATGACTTTTTTAACGAGGACCTGCTCTGCGCGCTCGCTGGCGTTGCCGGCGAGGACAACGTGCTCATGAGCGAGCCCATGCGCGAGCACACCACGTTTAAGATCGGCGGCCCGGCCGATGTCTTTGTCACGCCCGATACCGAGCAGGGCCTCGTCGCCACGCTTGACACCTGCTACCGCTGCGACCTGCCGCTCACCATCGTGGGCAACGGCTCCGACCTGCTCGTCGGCGACAAGGGTATCCGCGGCGTTGTTGTAGCGCTGGGCGAGGGCCTCTCTAGCATCACCGTCGACGGCACACATGTTACGGCAGCAGCCGGCGCGCTGCTCTCGGACGTAGCGGCAGCGGCAGCCGAGGCCGGTCTCACCGGCATGGAGCCCATCTCGGGCATTCCCGGATCGGTCGGCGGCGCCTGCTACATGAACGCCGGCGCCTACGGTGCCTGCATGGCCGATGTGTTGGGATCCGTGCGCGTCTACAAGCCCGCCCGCATGCTCGACGACGGCACCCGCGGCAGCGGCAGCATCATCGAGTTCGATGTCGACGAGCTCAACCTGGGTTATCGCAAGAGCCGCATCGCCGACGACGGCTTTACCGTGCTTTCGGCCACCTTCAATCTCGCCCCGGGCAACGCCGTGATGATTAAGGCCGACATGGACGACTACCGCCAGCGCCGCGAGGACAAGCAGCCGCTCGACATGCCGAGTGCTGGCTCCACTTTCAAGCGCCCCGAGGGTTACTTTGCCGGCAAACTCATCATGGATGCCGGCTTGCGAGGCCACGCCGTTGGCGGCGCGCAGGTGAGCGAGAAGCACTGCGGCTTCATCGTCAACGCCGACCACGCCACCGCCGCCGACGTCGACGAACTCATCCGCCACATCCAAACAACCGTCAAAGACCAATTCAACGTAGACCTAGAACCCGAAGTCCACCGAGTAGGCGAATTCCTATAAAAAGAAGGCCCCGAAAGGGAGAGGCTTCGTAAGGAAGTCCTCTCCCTTTCGGCTTTTATAATCCCCCACTTATGATTGAATTGGCAGGTAAAATCATAAGTGGAGAATTACAATAGGGAAGGAGGGCTTGACTATGGCGAATGGAAATGCAGCGACTTTTCTCGGCTCGGCTCGGCTCGGCTCGGCTCGGCTCGGCTCGGCAGGAGCATAGCGCCGCTTTTTCAGCGTTTCAAGTCTTATTTCATACAATTAATAACGAATCGGTTGCCGGAGACAGGGCGCAGTATGCCTTGACTTCGGCTTTTTGCGTTTTCCGGAAGGATGGTGGTTTGATATTGAAGTCCTAGCCACGACCGGCAAATCAATCTTTTCCGGTTAAGCCGGCTAAGCCCTCTATCTTCTCCGGCATGTCCGCTGTCGGAGGAAGTAAGTAGCGGATAGAGTTATTTGGGAGAAATAAACATGAAGAAGAAGCTTCTAGGCATTCTGCTTGCGTTGTGCCTTTCGATGACACTTGTTCCGATGACAGCGTTTGCTGAAGGAACTTCAGTAGATAATTGGGACGGTACGGCAGATACAAGCTGGTACACCGACCATAAGACGGATACTGAATACCATTTCACCACTGCCGAACAGTTGGCTGGTTTAGCGCAGTTAGTCAATGACAAAACTGCATCTGTATCATTTGAAGGGAAAACGATTTACTTAGATAATGACCTCGACTTATCCGGCTCCCAGTGGACTCCCATTGGAGATGGCAGTAACCATGCAAGATTTTTTGCTGGTACTTTTAATGGACAGCATCATAAAATCATGAATCTGAACCATCACTATACTGGGGACGAAGTTGTTCGAAATGGACTTTTCGGAGTTGTTTCTGACGGCGGTACATTAAAGAATGTACTTGTTATAGACGCTAATATTGCCTCAAATGATGGTTCGTTACTTGCCGGCATTTTGGCGGATTGGGTCAATGGCGGCACCGTTGAAAACTGCTACACAAGCGGAAAAATAGAAAACAATGTTGGCAACAAGTTCGTTGGTGGGCTGATTGGTCAATGCACTTGGAGTACACAGGTAAAAGGCTGTGGCTCAGACGCCACGGTTATCAGTACAGAGTCCAATGAAGATGATGTTGATACCGTTGGCGGGCTGATTGGTCAGTGGGAAAACTCTGCGGACAGCTCGTCGATTACCGATTGTTGGTTTGGCGGTTCTGTTTCCTGCAATAATATCTATTCAGCTGTAGGTGGTATTCTCGGTGCAAACTTTGAAAACTTCTCTGGGACCAGGCCTGGCGTAATAATCAAAAATTGCATAGTTGCAACAAAAAGCATCACTTGCGCTGAGCCCGGCAATATCACTTGGATTACAGCTGTCGTAAAGACCCATGTTACCAACTGCATTTGGCCGGATACCCCTCCTGATGGTGTAACGCTTGATGAAGAAACATATCCTAATAATAAAGGCAATTACTTAGCCGTTGCTAAGCTGGTGGTTGATTGGGATGCAGGTACTGCGGGTGCCGACCCGACCTTTGACCAGTCATCGTGCGGCGCTGCTGTCTCCAACTTCACCTCCGCAGATGTCCTTGCTGGCTTGCAAACCAATGCCGGTGCGGGCGTTGAATGGGTTGCCGGAATCGGTCATCCAACTTTTGTGTGGGATGACAATAACATCCCCGCTGATTACACAAAGGTAGATGCAGCCATCGCAAGGGCAACGGCTCTTGATAGCAGCCTTTATACAAATTATTCTGCGGTAGAAGATTCCATTAACTCTGTTGACCGAGCAAAAAGCAAAGCCCAGCAAACAGAGGTTGATGCAATGGCAAAGGCTATTGAAGATGCCATTGCTGCCCTGCAATACAAGGATGCTGATTACACAAAGGTAGATGCAGCCATTGCCAAAGCAAATGCCCTGAACAAGAATGACTACAAAGATTTCTCCGGTGTGGAAGCTGCTGTCAAGGCTGTTGTCCGTGACAAGAACATCGCTGAACAGAGCGAAGTTGATGCAATGGCAAAGGCTATCGAAGATGCGATTGCTGCTCTTGAGAAAAAACCTGCTAGCACCAAAGAGAAAAAACCTGCCAGCGCCAAACCGGGAACATCCGATAAGCTTCCGCAGGCTGGCGATACAAACAGCCTTGCTTTGTGGATCGCTCTGTTGTTCGTCAGCGGCGGCACAGCAATCGTTGCAACCGTTTACGGCAGAAACAAAAAGCGCAGCGTAAAGTAAAACTAAGTATTTAGTCCAAGGGACCGTCACTTTCTTTTATTCAGACAACCAGTCCGGTATGTAGCGCGTTGGACCCAAAAGGGCCGCGTGCCCGTCCGCAATATATTTGATTGATCGCGAGTTCCGCACGCAAAGAAGGCCACTTAATGTGGCCTTCGTCTTGCGCAGGACTGCCCGAGCAGGCAATCAAATATATTGCGGGCGGGCACGCGGCCCAACTTGCCTTACGACAGCGCAATGCCGCCAAGCCAGCCCCAGCGCACGCCAGAGCCAGTGCCGTAGAACCGAATAAACGCATCAAGCGACTTAGACGTAATGGAGCCCTCGTTGCTCATAACGATGCCGCCACCAACATAGATGCCCACATGTCCGTACAGCAGACCCGGCGTGCCGGTGCCGCTGTGCGACGAGTCGGCCACGATCATGCCCACTTGCAGCGCAGAACGATCGGAGCTGTAGCACCAGGCGTTAAACATGTCGCACGCGTTGCCGCCAAAGTAGCCCACGCCGGCGTTGCGGAACACGTTGGTAACCCAGGCGGCGCACCAGTTCAGGCCAGGCGAAGGCGTGGAGTAGCATGCGTTGACGACGGCCTGCTGCTTGCCCGAGCCGGCATTCTGTTGCGGAGTTCCGGGCGCATACGATCCGCCACCCGAGCTTGAACCACCCGAGTAGGAATTGTTCTTGTTTGCGGCAGCCGCGGCAGCGGCAGCCTTCTTGGCAGCCTCCTCGGCCTGAGCGGCAGCAAGAATCTCGGAATCGCGCTGGGCCATGAGCTCTTTGACATCGTCGGAGAGACCGTTCAGAACCGTCTGGACCTCCTGCTGCTTGGCCTGCATGTCCTGCATCTGTGCAGTCTGCTGGTCCTTGAGCTTCTCCAGGTCGGCCTTCTGCGACTCGAGCTCGGACTTCTGCGTATCGAGCTCTTTCTGGATGGTCTGGATGTCCTCGATGGCGTCGCGGTCGCTCTTGTTGATCTTCTCGACGTAATGCGCGTTGGCGACGAGCTCCTCAAACGAACCAGAAGCGAGCAGCAAAGACAGAATATTGGTACCGCCCGACTTGTAGCTTGCCGCCACGCGATCGGAAAGGTCGTTACGCTTCTCTTTGAGCTCGGCCTTCTTGGTGTCGATCTGAGCCTGCGTCTCGTCAATCTGGCCCTGCACGCCTTCGATATCGCTGAGGGTCTGGGCATTCTTGTTGGCGAGCGTCGCGTACTCATTAGCGATGCTGTCGAGCTGAGCCTGGACCTCGTCGAGCTGGGCCTGGGTGGCATTCAGTTTGTCGGTGGTTTCTTGGCTGGCCTCAGCCGCATGGGCGCGGGCGGGCAGGCCAAAAAGAACAGCCGCGGAAGCGGCGCCGAAAAGAGCCTTAAGGGCAGTGCGGCGCGAAAGCTCCTGCGTAAAGATGGAATCGTTGTTCGGTGACATATGTACTCCGTTACATGCTTATTTATATGTCGCTCAACACAAACATATTAACGCACATCGCGCTTGTCCCAACTATTTCCACGAACGGCTGGAAAAGCATGGTCAGCGGCTCGCAAATACGTCCCACACCAAAGGTAAGGATTATGCAAATAACACCCTATGAGTACGTTAACATCAATCCTCTGGTTTTCCTGCCCCGCGTGTTTTGGGCGCCCCCAGCTGCGCTATACTCCCCTCAAGAAGTGTTCCTGATTCGATAGGAGACTACATGTCCAAAGCACTCGACCCCAAAGACACCTGCGTCCTCGTTACCGGCGGCGCCGGCTTTATCGGCTCGCATACCGTCGTTCAGCTGCTCGAGGGCGGCTACCAGGTTGTCGTCGTCGATGACCTCTCCAACTCCAGCGCCGTTGCCATCGACCGCGTCAAGACCATCGTGGGCGACGAGGCCGCCAAGAACCTCACCTTCTACGAGGCCAACGTGCTCGACCGCGACGCGATGAACAAGATCTTCGATACCCACCAGATCGACCGTGTCATCCACTTCGCCGGCTTTAAGGCCGTTGGCGAGTCGGTAAGCAAGCCCGTCGAGTACTACCACAACAACATCGAGAACACCCTGGTGCTCATCGATGTCATGCGCAACCACGGCTGCAAGTCCATCATCTTCTCGAGCTCTTCGACCGTCTACGGCGATCCGGACAATCCGCCTGTCACCGAAGAGGACCCCAAGAAGCCCGCGACCAACCCCTATGGTTGGACCAAGTGGATGATCGAGCAGATCCTCATGGACGTCCACACCGCCGACCCCGAGTGGGACGTCGTGCTGCTCCGTTACTTCAATCCCATCGGCGCCCATCCGTCGGGCCTGATCGGCGAGGATCCCAAGGGTATCCCCAACAACCTGGTGCCTTACGTCGCCCAAGTCGCCGTCGGTAAGCTCGAGGCCGTTCAGGTCTTTGGCAACGATTACCCCACCCCCGACGGCACCGGTGTTCGCGACTACATCCACGTGTGCGACCTAGCATCAGGTCACGTGGCCGCCCTCAACTGGATGAACGGCAAGACCGGCGTCGAGGTCTTTAACCTGGGCACCGGCACCGGCACCTCGGTACTCGAGGTCGTCGCTGCCTTCTCCAAGGCCTGCGGCAAGGAGCTGCCCTATGTGATCCGCGAGCGCCGCGCCGGCGACATCGCCGCCAACTGGTGCGATGCCTCCAAGGCCGAGCGCATGATGGGCTGGAAGGCCCAGTACGATATCGCGGACATGTGCCGCGACAGCTGGAATTGGCAGAGCCACAACCCCAACGGCTTCGCCGACGCCGAGTAGCAAAAACCTACATACCGTTCTTGCCCCGATCTCACGATGTGAGACCGGGGCTTTTTCATGACGCGTAACCATTCACCGAAATACTCCCAACTTTTTTATCTTGCCTGTACATGTTTAAACAACATGTTTTACAATAGGCGTATCGAATCAGAACATCAGAGGCGGACTGCATACCCATCGGCAGGCCGACCCCACAACAAGAAGGTTGGTGAGCGCATTCATGGAGCGTGCAAGCGGCGTCCTCATGCCCGTCTCATCTCTGCCCGGACCATACGGAATCGGCGGCTTTGGCTGGAATGCCTACGACTTCGTCGATTTTCTCGCCTCGTGCAAACAACATTACTGGCAGATTCTGCCCCTTACGACGACCAGCTATGGCGATTCGCCCTATCAGTCGTTCTCGGCCCGCGCAGGCAACCCCAACTTTATCGACTTCGCCGAGCTTATCGAGGCAGGGTATCTGGAGCAGCGCGATATCGACGGCGTGTACCTGGGCTCCGACCCCAGCAATGTCGACTATGGCGCCATTTTTGGTGGCCGTCGTCAGATTCTCGACCGTGCCGCCGTGCGCTTTGCCGCCGACAAGCCGGCCGACTTCGACGCCTTTGTCCAAACCAACGAAGACTGGCTCATCCCCTACTGCGAGTTCATGACCGTCAAGGAGGAGTGCGGCCTCGAGGCATTTTGGGAGTGGCCCGCAGAGCTTCGTACCCGCGGTGAGGCTTCTGCCAAGGTCTGCGCCGCCCATCCCGCGCGCATGCTCTACCACCAGATGACGCAATACTTCTTCGATCGTCAGTGGAGCCGTCTCAAGGCCTATGCCAACGAGCGCGACATCCTCATCATTGGCGACCTGCCCATCTATGTCTCACGCGACTCCGTCGAGATGTGGGCCACGCCCGAGCTCTTTAAGATTGACGCCGCCGGTAATCCTGTGAGTGTCGCCGGCACGCCGCCCGACCAGTTCTCTGCCACCGGCCAGTACTGGGGCAATCCCATCTACGACTGGGACGCCATGGAGTCGGACGGTTTCTCCTGGTGGGAGGGCCGCATCCGCGCCGCCCTCGACATGTACGATGTCATCCGCCTGGATCACTTCCGCGGCTTCGAGGCCTATTGGGAGGTGCCGTTCTCCTCACCCGATTCGTCCTACGGCTCGTGGACGCAGGGCCCCGGCCTCAAGTTCTTCAAGACGCTCGAGGAAAAGCTCGGCACGCTACCCATCATCGCCGAAGACCTGGGCTTCCTCACCCCCGGCGTCATCGACATGCGCGACAACTCGGGCTTCCCCGGCATGAAGATCTTGCAGTTCGCCTTTGAGGGCACCAACTCGTACTATCTGCCACACAACTACATTGCCAACACCGTCGCCTATGTGGGCACCCACGACAACGAGACGGCGCGCGGTTGGTTTGAGGGAACGGCCACCCCGCGTCAGCGAGAGCAGGCGGCCCTGTACACCTACCAGCAGGCCGGCGAGCCCATGGCCGATGCACTCAACCGCACCATCGCCGCCAGCGTGAGCGATACCTGCATCTACACCATGCAAGACCTGCTCAACCTGGGCAACGAGGCGCGCATCAACACTCCCGCCACCCTGGGCGGCAACTGGACCTGGCGCATGCTCGATGGCGCCATCACCCGCGAGCTCGAGCACAAGCTCACCGACTGGACCGAAACCTACTTCCGCATCCCGTCGGAAGCCGAAATTGAGCTTCCCCAATAGGAGCCACCGCGCCCGACCCCACCCCACCGTGCGGACGCGACCGCTTTTCCCGCGCGAGGCCGCCCCAATCCCTCGCGCGGGCTTCTTTTGAATTTCTGACATGTAGTCGACTCACCACAGGAGGAAACATGCCCCGTATCAATCTTGCGGCTCTTGCCGAGCAGTCCTTTGGAACCTCGCTCGAGCAGCTCGATGACCGTCGTATTTATAAGCTGCTGGTCAAGCTCGTGCAGGAGCGCTCTGCCGCCTGTCCGCTCAACAACGGCAAGAAAAGGCTCTACTACATCTCTGCCGAGTTTTTGATCGGCAAGCTGCTCATCAACAATATGATCAACCTCGGCATCTATGACGAGGTTAAGGACCAGCTCGTCGCCGCCGGCCACGACCTCAACAAGATCGAGGAGTTTGAGGTCGAGCCTTCGCTCGGCAACGGCGGCCTGGGCCGTCTGGCCGCGTGCTTCTTGGATTCCATCGCCACACTGGGCCTTACCGGCGACGGCGTGGGCCTCAACTACCATTACGGCCTGTTCCGCCAGCGCTTTGTCGACAACCAGCAGAAGGCCGTCCCCGACGAGTGGCTCGGCGAGCAGGATATCCTGATCGATGACGACCGCTCCTACACCGTCGAGTTCGGCGACTTTGCCGTTACCTCCAAGCTCGTCAACATCGATGTGCCCGGTTACGGTCAGCCCACCAAGAACCGCCTGCGCCTGTTTGACCTGGCAAGCGTCGACGACGGTCTGGTCCCCGGCAGCTCTATTGACTTTGACAAGACCGAAATCGCCAAGAACCTCACCCTGTTCCTCTATCCGGATGATTCCGACGAGCAGGGTCGCCTGCTTCGCATCTACCAGGAGTACTTCATGGTGAGCAATGCCGCCCAGCTCCTGATTGACGAGGCCGTCGAGCGCGGCAGCAACCTGCACGACCTGGCCGACTACGCCGTGGTCCAGATCAACGACACGCACCCCACCATGGTCATTCCCGAGCTCATCCGCCTGCTCACCACCGAGCACGACATTGAGTTTGACGAGGCCGTTGCCATCGTGCGCTCCATGGTCGCCTACACCAACCACACGATTCTTGCCGAGGCGCTCGAGAAGTGGCCGCTCGCCAGCCTGCAGAAGGTCTCGCCCGCCATCGCCGACATCATCGTCAAGCTCGACGAGATCGCCAAGGCCGAGCACGACGACCCGCGCGTCGCCATCATCGACGAGCATAAGACCGTCCACATGGCCCACATGGACATCCACTTTGGCTTCTCCATCAACGGTGTCGCCGCGCTCCACACCAAGATTCTTGAGGACACCGAGCTCCACCCGTTCTACGAGATCTATCCCGAGAAGTTCTCCAACAAGACCAACGGCATCACCTTCCGCCGCTGGATCCATGGTGCCAACCCCACGCTCGCCAGCCTGCTCGACGATGTAATCGGCACCGATTGGCGCAGCACCGGCGACCTGAGCAAGCTTGCCGAGTTCGCCAACGACAAGGATGTTCTTGAGCGCCTGGCCGCCACCAAAGTCGAGGCCAAAACCATCATGCGCGAGTTTATGGCGCTCGAACAGGGCGTGACGATCCCCTCCAACGCCATCATCGATGTTCAGGTCAAGCGTATCCACGAGTACAAGCGCCAGCAGATGCTCGCGCTCTACATCATCTGGAAGTACCTCGACATCAAGAACGGCAATAAGCCTAAGCACCCCGTCACCATCATCTTTGGCGGCAAGGCGGCCCCCGCCTACACCATCGCCCAAGACATCATTCACCTGATCCTAACGCTGTCCCAGTGGATAGCCAACGACCCCGACGTGGCCCCCTACCTGCAGGTTGTCATGATCGAGAACTACAACGTCACCGCTGCCGAGCGCGTGATTCCCGCTGCTGACATCTCCGAGCAGATCAGCCTGGCCTCCAAGGAGGCGAGCGGCACCTCCAACATGAAGTTCATGCTCAACGGCGCCTTGACCCTGTGCACGCTCGACGGCGCCAACGTGGAGATCGCCGAGCTCGTCGGCGACGAGAACATCTACACCTTTGGTGCCTCGTCCAAGCAGGTCGAGCAACTCTACGCCGACGGCACCTATGACGCCGGCACGCTCTACCGCAAGCCCGGCATCAAACTGCTGGTGGACTTCATCACCAATCCCGCCTTTATGGCGACCGGCAACGCCGAGCGCCTGCAGCGTCTGCACGACGACATCAAGGGCAAGGACTGGTTTATGGCCCTGCTCGACATTGAGGAGTACATCCAGACCAAGGAGCGCGTGCTGGCAGACTACGAGGACCAGGACGCCTGGATGCGCAAGGCGCTGATTAACATCGCCAACGCCGGCACCTTCTCGTCCGACCGCACGATCTCCCAGTACAACGACGAGATTTGGCACCTGGACTAACCCATTCCCCTTACCCATCCTCCTGAAAGCGGAGTCGTGGCAACACGGCTCCGCTTTTTGTGTCCATATGCCGGCCTATGGTTTGTCTCGACCAAACAATCTCGGTCTATAACACCTAGCCGGGAAAATTGGGCCTCCCTGTTACAGAACGAGACAGACGGGCAAGGTGGCTAAAACAATCTCAATCTGTAACAGGTAGCTGCCGAAATCGGCCTCTCGTGTTACGGATTGAGATAAAAGGACAGAAGGCTCAACTCAATCTCGTTCTGTAACATCTAAACCCAATTCGAACCTCTACCTGTTACAGATCAAGACAAACTGGCAGATGGACAGCCCCGGCACAAAGAAAGGCTTCCCTCTCGCCCAGTGGACGGGAGGGGAGCCTTATATGTGACCACGGCAAAAGGATGGCAAAGCCGCAGTCGCCCAAAGGGAGGGCCTGGATGCACCGGGCCTAGATAAGGTTCTTGCCAGACACCTTATCGAAGAGATGGGTCGCGTTCTTCTCGAACTTGAACCAGATGGTGTCGCCAGCCTTGAGCGCACCCTTGGCCTCAAGGTCGACAACGGGAATGATCAGGACGAACTGGCCATCGGGAGCGGTCACGTGGACATGCTCGGTCGAACCCATGAGCTCGGTCACCTCGACGGTGCCCTGGAGCGCACCTTCCTCGTCCTTGTCGGCAAGCAGAATCTGCTCGGGGCGCACGCCGGCCGTGATCTCCTTCACGTCGCCGCCGTCCCAGTTGAGAGCAAGCTGAGCGCAGGTCTCGGGAGCGAGCGCCACGTTCATATCTTCGGTCTTGACGGTAAAGCCGTTACCCGAGCGCACCAGCTGGGCATCGAAGAAGTTCATCTGCGGCACGCCGATAAAGCCAGCGACGAAGATGTTCGCGGGATGGTTGAAGACCTCCTGCGGGGTGGCGATTTGCTGGACGACGCCGTCCTTCATGACCACGATGCGATCACCGAGGGTCATAGCCTCGGTCTGGTCGTGGGTAACGTAGATGAACGTGCCCTTGATCTCGTGGCGCAGCTTAATGAGCTCGGCACGCATCTGGTTACGAAGCTTGGCGTCCAGGTTGGACAGCGGCTCGTCCATCAGGAAGACCTTGGGGTCACGAACGATAGCGCGGCCGATGGCGACGCGCTGGCGCTGGCCGCCCGAAAGCGCCTTGGGCTTACGGTCGAGGTACTCGGTAATACCCAAGATCTCGGCGGCGGAGCGAACCTTGCGGTCGATCTCGTCCTTGGGAACCTTCTTGAGCTCAAGCGTAAACGCCATGTTCTCGTACACCGTCATATTGGGGTACAGAGCATAGCTCTGGAACACCATGGCGATGTCGCGGTCCTTGGGCGCCACGTCGTTGACGCGCTTGCCGTCGATGAGCACGTCACCGGAGGTAATGTCCTCCAGGCCGGCGACCATACGCATCGTCGTGGACTTACCGCAGCCAGAGGGGCCAACGAGGACGATGAACTCCTGGTCGTGAACGGTGAGGTTGAAGTCCTCTACAGCGAGCACACCGTCCTCGGTAACCTTGAGGTTGTGCTTCTTCTCCTCGGTCTTCTTCTTTTTGCCAAAGAAGCCCTTCTTTTTGGACTCGTTGTTGGGATACACCTTCTGAACATGTTTGAGAACGATCTCGGCCATGTCTTTACCTTTCGATATGCGGCGCCACGCCGAAGGGCGCCGCAGAAACTTGCAAAACAGCTACGGCATCAGCCCTTGACGGCACCTGCCACCACGCCGTCGATGATGTACTTCTGGCAGAAGATGTACATGATGACGATGGGGACAACGACCATCATGATGCAGGCCATCATGGGGCCGAGCTCGACGTGGCCATAGCCGCCACGGAAGTACTGGATCAAGATAGGAATGGTCTTGTACTTGGTGGAGTCGAGGGTGAGGTAGGGCAGCAGATAGTCGTTCCAGACCCACATGGTCTCGAGGATGCCAACCGAAAGATAGGTGGGCTTCATGATGGGAAGGACAATCTTAAAGAACACCTGGACCGGGTTGCAGCCGTCGATCATGGCCGCCTCCTCAATCTCGAGCGGGATGTTCTTTACAAAGCCGGCGAACATAAAGACCGCCAGGCCCGCGCCAAAGCCCAGATAGATAAAGCAGATGTTGAACGGCGTGTTAAAGCCGATGCGGTCCGCCAAATTGGACAGCGTGAACATCAGCATCTGGAACGGCACGACCATCGAGAACACGAACAGGTAATAGAAGAAGTTCGAGATCTTGTTATTGACGCGCACCACGTACCAGGCGCACATGGAGCAGCACACCAAGATCAGCACGACCGACGTGACCGTGATGATGAGCGAATACATAAACGCCGAGGCAAAGCCCTGCTCGTTTAAGGCGTGCACATAGTTTGCAAAGCCGTTGAACGTCTCGGGCGTGAGCAGATCGAACGCCGTGGTGGTGCTGATTGCGGTCCCCTTCTTAAAGGAATTGAGCGCAATCATGAACACGGGGTAGATCCACGCGAGCGACAGAATCGTAAAGAAAATCGAGAGCGCGCGGTTGATAGCCTTATCGCGTTTCATTACTGCTGCACCTCCTTGGACCTCGTGGCCTTAAGCTGGATCATGGAAATAGCGACAACCAGGATGCAGAAGATGACTGCCTTGGCCTGGCCAATGCCCTGCCATGCGATGCCGGCGCGCGAATAGAACGTGTTGTAGATGTTCAGGGCGAGCATCTCGGTGGAGTGCGCGGGGGCGCCACCGGTAAGAGCGAGGTTCTGGTCGAACAGCTTAAAGCCGTTGGTGATGGACAGGAACAGGCAGATGGTGATCGTCGGCATCAGGTTAGGAATCTTAACCTTCCAAAACGTCTGCCATGCCGTGGCACCGTCAACCTTGGCGGCCTCGATGTAGTCGGACGGAATGGACTGCAGACCAGCGATGTAGATGATCATCATGTAGCCGACCTGCTGCCACAGGGTCAGGATGATAAGGCCCCAGAAGCCAGCAGCAGAGTTAAGGGCGATGAGCTGGGCGCCCACGTTGGAGAGCAGACAGTTGATCAGAATCTGCCAAATGTAGCCCAGCACGATGCCGCCGATCAGGTTAGGCATAAAGAAGATCGTGCGGAAGATGTTGGTGCCCTTGAGCGCCTTGCGGGTGAGCGCCTGCGCGATGGCCAGCGCGATCACGTTGATGAGCACCGTCGACAGGAAGGCAAACGCCACGGTAAAGAAGAACGACGTGGAAAACTGCGGGTCCGTCAATGCGCGCACATAATTCTCGATACCGACAAAGTGCGCGTTGTTGATGGTAATAAACTGGCAGAACGAGAGATAGAAGCCCTGGATAAAGGGAATCACGAACCCGATCATAAACGCCAGACACGTGGGCAGCATAAAGAGCGGCCACCAGCGCTTGAGTGCTTTGCCCATAGAAGGGTCCTTTCAATATGCGGGGGGCGGGCAAACCAACGTCTGCCCGCCCCCTGTCGCTAATCAGATAGCTTGGGCAGCAACTGCTTACTCGGAAGCAGCCTTCTCGGTCTTCCAGCCATCGACGAAGGCGTTCTTGACGCCGTCCCACTTGCTGTTGTCGGCAGCATAGGCGATCAGAGCCTGCTTGAGGTTCTTCTTCCACTCCTCAGAGGGGATGTAAACAAAGTCCCAAGCAACGGTCTTCTTGCCGTCTTTGGCCATAGCAACGGCCTGCTGCGAGAAGACGTTGGTGGTCTCCTTAGCGCTCTTGAACGGGGCGGTCAGACCCATCTTGTCAGCGATGATGCTGGTGGCGGTGTCAGAAGTGACGCACCAATACATGAAGTCCTCGGTGGCCTTCTGGGCATCCTCGGAAGCCTGGGAGCTGACGCACCAGTAGTTCTCGCCGCCGGAGCACAGGCCCTGGTTCTCCTCGCCGTCGACGCCGATGTAGATCGGCAGCATGCCGAGCTGGTCGTCGGTCATACCGGCCTTGGTGAGGTCGGCGTAGGCCCAAGAGCCGTTCTGGTAGAAGACGGCCTTGCCGGTTGCGAACTCGTTGGTGGCGTCGTCACCGGTCTTGGAGGCGAGCTGCGAAGGATCGCAGGTGGAGTCGGTGATATACAGGTCGAAGATCTGCTTAAAGTTGTCGAGATACTCGCCCTTGATCTCGTCGTCCTCCTGATTGTGCTCCTTCTCGAACTCGTAGTAGAGCGGGAGGTTGGCGAGGTGCGTGGTGTAGCGCCAGCTGGAGGAGTCATCCATGCCGGCGGAAGTGAAGGCACCGTCAACGCCGAGCTCGTCCTTGCGGGCCTGGATGTCATCGGCGCAAGCCTTCAGCTTGTCGAAGGAGTTGATGTCCTCGGCCTTGTAGCCGGCCTTCTCGAGGAGCTCCTTGTTGTAGATGATGCCGTAGCTCTCCTGAACCCAGTCGATACCCAGATCCTTGCCGTCGGACTGCAGCGCCAGGGAGTCGTCGATGAGCTCGCCGCGGAGCTTGGTGTCGGAAAGATCGGCGCAGTAGTCCTTCCAGTTCTTAAGGCCGGTGGGGCCGTTGACCTGGAACAGCGTCGGAGCGGAGCTCTTGGACATCTCGGACTTGAGCTTCTCCTCGTAGGTGTTGGAGGCGGCGGTCACGATCTTGACCTCGACGCCCTTCTCCTTCTTGTACGCCTTGGCGATCTCCTTCCACTCCTTGTCGACCTCGGGCTTGAACTGGAGGAAGTAGACCTCGGCAGCGTCACCAGAAGCAGAGGAGCCGGAGCCGGCAGAACCACCGCAGCCCACGAGACCCAGACCAAGAACCGCAGCCGCGGAACCAGCAAAGCCCAGGAACTGCCTTCTGCTCATTTCGTTCTTCATTACAATCCACCCTTTCACACCGTGGCGGCACCCTTTGCCGCCGCCTTCGGAGATTGGCTCGGGGACTTTGCCCCTTTTGCTGATTTGCACAATACGCTATTTGGCTAGTTGTTTGAACAAGTATTACTAGAGCGGTAGAAAAACTTCGGTGAACGGTAATTTCAACTTGATACTTGACAAGTTTTGTATAAACAATTATTCGTTATCGAATGCAGAGAAAACGCCCGGTCAAGCCGATGCATCGTCGGTTTGACCGGGCGTTTTCTCTTTGAGGGCATGAGTCTCGTCAGGCTGCGAGCTAGCCGGCTATCGCTTGGAGTTGACGCGGTAGTGGAAGATCTCGGGATGCGTGCGGGCATGCGTGACCTCGAACAAGATGCCGTCCGAGGTGTACGACTGGCTCTCCATGACGGCAACGCAGTTGTATTTGCCGAGGTCAAGATAGCTGCAGTCCTCATCGTTGGCAAGCTCGACACTCACCGTACGACGGCTCGCCATCACCTTGACGCCGCGTTTGTGCTCCAGATAGTCGTAAATTGACTTTGCAGCGATCTCGGGCGTCAGACCTTTGGCGATCGACTCCAGAAAATAGCCGTGGTCCACCTGGCGAGCACTACCGTTAAGGCTACGGACGCGCACTACGCGAATCAGCTCCTCGCCCACCTTAAAGCCCAAGCGACGAGAGAGTTGCTCAGTGCAAATCAAATGTTCAAAAGACTTGACCTCGGTCGATGCGACGGCATTGTTGCGTTTTGCGAACTCGCCAAACGACTCAACCTCTTCGAGTGCGCCCAGCATGTCGGTTTCGCCCTTGAGCCAAATAACGCGCACGCCCTTGCCGTGTATAGGCTGCACAAACATCTGGTCGGCCAGCATGCTCAAGGCGCGTCGAACGGTATTGCGCGTGCAGCCAAACTCCGCGGTCAGCTCGGCTTCGGTTGGCAGCATCTCCTGAAACGCATAGGTCCCGTTAATGATGCGCGAACGGATCTCGCGGTAGATTCCTTCGTAAATCGCTTTTGGCATGACTTCACCTCTAATGAATATGTATGGCTAGGCACGATAGCATTTCTTGGAGTTGTTCAAACCGATTATCGGTAAAGCACGGATTATTTACCGTCGACGGTTCCCCTGAAACCCAAATCGGACCGAATCAAAACCGTCAATGCGGCAAGCAGCCAGTCCTCTACAATGAGTTCATTGTTTAAACGTTCTTGCTCGCACAGCATGTTGCATCCGGAAGGCATATTATGCTGCAGAAAATCCAACGTTTTGGCGGGGCCATGTTCGCGCCCGCCATGCTGTTTTCCATATCGGGCCTTATGGTCGGCATCTCCGCTCTCGCAACGACTGTGGACATCGTCGGCGACCTCGCCACATACGGAACCCCCTGGTACGTATTCTGGGCTATCATCCAACGCGGCTCGTGGACGGTCTTTAAACGCCTTCCACTCTTTTTTGCCATAGCGCTGCCTATTGGCCTTGCCCAAAAGCAACCGGCGCGCTGCTGCCTCGAGGCACTCGTGGCCTATTTTGCCTATTGTTTCTTCTTGAGCGAGATCATTAAGCTGAGCGGCGACAACCTTGGACTTAAGTACCCGGCGTCTTTGACCCCCGCCAGCGGCATCACCGTCATCGACGGTATCAAGACGCTCGACACCGGCATTATCGGACCGCTGGCAGTCTCGACCATCGTCGTTGCGATCCACGACCGCTTCTACGACGCCAAGGTTCCCGATTGGCTCGGTACCTTCTCGGGCTCCTCGCTGGTCTATCTCATCAGCTTTTTCGCTGTGCTCGCCCTCGCTATTTTCTCGGCTGTTACGGTACCCTACGTATACGATGTAACCGATACACTGCGTCACGCACTTGCAGGCGTCGGTCCCTTTGGCGTGGGCATCTTTGTCTTTTTAGAACGTGCACTCGAGCCCTTTGGCCTGCACCACCTGCTTTACATGCCGATCTACTACGACAACCTGGTCATAAACGACGGCATCTACGCCACGTGGACCAACTTGCTTCCCATCCTCTCACACAGCACACGCCCCCTCAACGAACTTGCGCCTTGGGCTGGTTACACCGCCACCGGCTGGGTCAAGCTCTTTGGCCTTCCCGCCATCGCCGCGGCGTTCTACACCACCGCCAAGCCCGAACGCCGCGCCGGTCTCAAGGTTATCCTGGTTCCCGCCATCGTTGCCTCAGTGGTCTGCGGCATCACCGAACCGCTTGAGTTTCTCTTTATGTTCACCCACCCCGGGCTCTTTTTGCTCTACGCCGTCCTCTCGTCTTGCCTCGCCATGACCATGAATTTCTTTGGTATCGTCGGCATCTTTTCGGGCGGCTTCATGGAAATGGCCGCCTTCAACTTCATTCCGCTCATGCGCACGCATGCCGGTGCCTATCTTCTGGCGCTCGGTATCGGCCTTGCCTTTAGCGTCATCTTTTTTGTTAGTTTTCGAGCACTCATCTTGATCTATGACCTTAGGACGCCGGGGCGCGAGGATCATGTCGCCAATCGCGCGGCAATCGATCGTTTAACGGATAGCGGCTTTGCCAAAAAGCAATCTCCCAATGACGAGGTCAATAGTCGATCCGATCAAGATCACGTCCTCGCTGAGCGGGTAATTCAGCTTTTAGGTGGCGTTGGCAATATTGTGGGCGCAACTAACTGCGCCACGCGCCTGCGCGTCGAGGTCGCAGACCCTTCCATCGTTGCGGATAACGCGTCGTTTGTCGCGGTGGGCGCCAAGGGCCTCATCATTACGGGCAAGACCGCCCAGGTGATCATCGGCATCTCCGTTCCCCGCGTTAAAGAGCATTTTGACCAGATCATGGGCCTCGAGCCGGGATTTGTGCCCACCACCTCGGCCTCCCCTGCCGCCAGTCCAACCCACAAGCACGGCGATATCTGCTTCTTCGACATTGACGGCACGCTCGCGTGGCAAGACCCCAGGCTCGCCCAAGACCTTCCCGAAGACGAGCGGGACCTCTCCCCCTATCCCAACGAGGCGGTTTCGCAGGCAATCCGCGCGTTTGTCGCCAACGGCAACATGGCCTTTATCTGCACGGGACGCACCCTGAGCTGCATTCATCCCAAGCTACTCGAGCTGCCGTGGGCAGGAATTGTCTGCTTGGCGGGAGGCTACGTCGAACTCGACGAACGCATTGTGCGAAATGCGGCCATGAGCCCTGGCTTGCTGCAACGCCTCGCCCCGTATCTTGAGCAATCGGACGAGGTGATTCGCTTTGAAGGTCTCGATCGCGTCGTGCGCATGAGCGCGGACGCCCCCGAGACGTACGGATACGCCCGTACCGTAGGCGATGCCGTCACAAAGCTCAAGCATTACAGCGCCTACAAGATCCTCATGTCCACGAAGCTTGCCAACCGCATCGCCCAAGATGAAGAGCTCGGACCTCTGCTCTGCTTCAACGAGCTCGAGCTCGAGGTCACAGAAATCTCGCCTCGCGAGTGCACCAAACGGGCCGGAATCAAGGCCGTGCTTGACGCCCTGGGGCCAGACCACGGCACCGTGTACGGCATTGGCGACGCGAGTAACGACATCGCCCTCATGGAGGCGGTCGATGTTGGCATCGCTATGGGCAACGCGCCGGATTTCCTTAAGGAAAAGGCCGACTACGTAACCGACAGCTTCGACCATGACGGCGTCGTCACCGCGCTCGAACACTTTGGGCTTATCTAGCCGAGCCCCTTGCCGCGTTTGCGGCCGCATGACTCATTCGTCTTCAACCGCCGCGCTCGACGCCCTAATGTGGCAATATGTTGTCTGCATAATGCAACGATGCAACCCAAGAAAGAATGCGAGAGCCTGTGTCCAGTCCGTTTACCAGCTTTTTAGCCCAGCACTTTGACCAGATCAACGACTATCTGGCCACGTTCTTTGACGGACAGGCGACCTCTGCCGATATCGAGCGCTACCTGTACGCGCCGCTCTCGGCTTTTACGGCCAACGCCGGCAAGCGCCACCGCCCGCTTATCTGCATGCTCGCCGCCACCGCAGTAGGCGGTAGCTTTGAGAGCGCCCGCAGCGCCGCGGCAGCCATCGAACATTTCCAGTCGGGCGCGCTGATTCACGACGACATCGCCGACAACGGACAGCTGCGCCGCGGCAAGCCCTGCATGCACCTCACCGAGGGCACGGGGCTTGCCATCAACTGCGGTGACCTGGCACTTACCATGGTCACCAAGACGGTTCTCGACGATCCAACGCTCGAGGCAGGCGTAAAGCTGCGCGTACTTCACGAGCTCACCGAGATGATCGTCCGCACCATCGAGGGTCAGGCGCTCGACTTGGGCTGGGTCCGTGACGCACGCTTCGACATCTCGGTCGACGATTATCTGGACATGGCGACGCACAAGACCGCGTACTACAGCGGAGCCACGCCGCTTGCCACCGGAGCCATCATTGGCGGAGGCAGCGAGGAGCAAATTGAGGCGCTGCGCGCCTTTGGCCTGTACACGGGCCTTGCCTTCCAAATTCAAGACGACCTGCTCAACTTGATCGGCACCAAGGAGGCCGCCAACAAGGACTTCCGCACCGACATCACCGAGGGTAAGCGCACGCTCGTTGCCGTGCACGCCCTGTCTGATGAGCGCTATCACGACGAGATTGAAGCAATCCTCTCCTCGGGCACCGAGGACCCCGCACAGCTCGCGCGCGCCGTGGAAATCTTCCAGGAGACCGGCTCTATCGATTACGCCCACGCCTACGCGCTGGACCTGACCGCCAAAGCCAAGGCCGCCATCGAGGACGTTTCGCTCGACCCGCATGCACGCGAACTGTTCCTCTCCATGGCAGATTTCTTTGTGGAGCGCCTTAACTAGCGGGGGTTATAAAACCTGTCAGCAGCGTATTTGGGTACAACTTGCTACACTGTTGAGTGCATGTTTATGCATCCCTTTGCGTTGTCTATCCGACACACGCTCAAATAGTACGAATGGTACGCCGAAAGGGGTTCGTTCATGGAACCTATTACAACGGGCATGCAGGGAGCAGCCGTCGAGGACGTCCAGTCCCGCCTTCTGCAGCTCGGCTATACAATCGATGACACCGAGGTTGCCGACAAGCGCTTTGGCACCACCACCGAACAGGCTGTTGGCACCTTTAGGCTCGATAGCGGCCTTGCCGCTGGCTGTGCCGTCGATATCCCCTGCTGGAGCGCCCTGGTCGACGCCTCGTATAAACTGGGCGACCGCACGCTCTATCTGCGCATGCCCAATTTCCATGGCGCCGACGTGCAGGCCCTGCAGAAAGCGCTCAACGTTTTGGGCTTTGCCTGCGGCGAGGACGACGGCTACTTTGGCCCGCACACCGAGGCGGCCCTTCAGCAGTTCCAGGAAAACGTCGGTCTGTTTGCCGACGGTATGGCGTTCCAGGATACCTACGCCTATATCAACCGCCTGCACCACGTGTGGGAGGGTAAACCTTCGGTGACCGAGGCCGAGTCGCGCATCGGTTTTGCCCGCGCCGCCAACGTGCTCGAGCGCTTCCAGATTGCCGTCATCGGTGAGGACCCCATCGCACGCAGTGTTGCATCGCGCATGTGGAACATCGCCACGGCGACGACCGACAGCAGCGGCATGATGCTTTGCGACTCCGAGGTTCCGACCGACGTTGACCTGGTGCTCGAGATCGCAAGCGACGAGCTGCCCGCCGACGCCGCTCCGCGCGCCACGATTGCCCTCGCCGAGTGCCACAACCTGGCCCAGCGCATCCGCACCGCCAATGTCGCCGCACAGCAAAAGCCGGCACGCATCCGCATTGAGCTCACCGGCATGACGCGCTACAACGGCACCTTCACTGCCAGCGACGCCCAGACGCTCGCGGTACGTCTGCTCGATGGCGTTTGCGATGCCCTCGCAGATTAGGTAAACTAAACGAGTTGCTTTTGTGCAACACCCATACTGGGACGTAGTTCAACGGTAGAACTCCGGTTTTTGGTGCCGGCTGTTGGGGGTTCGAATCCCTCCGTCCCAGCCAAGGTAACTGAGCGCCCTGGGCCTTCATCAGCCCGGGGCGCTTTCTTGTGGGCATGCGGAGGGATTCGAACCCGCAAGGGTGCGGAGCTGAGGAAACGCGAAGCGTTTTCCAGCGCAGCACGCAAGGAGCGAAGCGACGCAGCGGAGCGCGGCCGCCGAAAAGGCGGACGCGGAATCCCTCCGTCCCATATCAGCCGAGAGTGCCTTGCGTCAAAAAATATCAGCCCAGTTCCGAAAAGCGAGCCGCCATCTACAAAATGGCGCGTGGCCCCGGCGGGCCGGGCATTAAGTTTGTCGCGAGTTCCGCACGCAAAGAAGGCCACTAACCTCGATGTTTTGGACGTGACAGCGAGAGGGGTCCTGGTATGGCAAGGTGACGTGAAACAAGGCGGCGCTGACCTTCTGGTCGCGCCGCCGAAGTTGAACGTCAGATTGCCATACCAGGACCCCTCGCAGCGTCGAGAGGACCGCCGTTCGGTAGAACGGCGGAACTAATTGTTCAGCATGCGGTCAAAGCTTCCCGAGTCGCCATCCCGATAGTCGGCGGTCATCAGAATCTCCTGCGGAATTCGTCCACCCTCACGCAGCACGTTGCGGAATTGCACGCGCGTGACCATGGGCAGGTCCTTGATCGTAGCGGCCAGGTTCTGCGGCACGCCCTGGTTGGCAGCCGCGGGCTCGCACTCGCCGCCCGCCTTCACGCGACGCTTATGCTCGGCAAGCATGGCGCGATACATTCCGGCATGCAGGCGAATCTCAACGACGTTGGCGTTGCGGGCCTGCTCGACGATGCGCGCACCCTCTCGATCGATGTCACCCACGTAGTAGACGTAGTTAAAGCGGTAGCCGATCTCGGCCAGATAATCATCCAGCGCATGAGAGACACTCGCCTTGCAGCCGCCGCCAAAGATCACGCCGCCCACCTTAGTGCCAAAAAGCTTGGCATGTTTGCGGCCACGCAGAAGCTTGACGATTTCGTCGTAGGTATCCAGGTTCTCGACCATAATGAACGGCTTGTCGGCGCCCAGCGTAAAGAAACCCGTAAAGTGCACCGGGCGGTTGGGGGCGACCTTGATCGCCTGCATGCTGATGCCCTTTTCGGTCATACGCCTGATCAGGCGCTCACCATGCTTGCCGTCAAAAGCTTTTTCGTCATTGAAGATCTGGTAGGCGCGCTGGCGACGCGAGGCAACCGGCGTATCGGCACCGCGGTTCTGTTCAATCCATGCCTGGATAATCGCAATCTCCTCGGCGATTTTGCGATTGGACATTTCGTTGTGCTGAGCGCGCTGCGGCGTCTTTTTACCGTCCTTGCCTTCAACCCTTACAATCTGGGTCTGCTGCTCCTTGATCTTGGAGAGCGCCGTAGGCGTGGGGACAACCTTGAGCAGCTGCCTGCCCAGAACGCGGGCCAGGGCAAATGCCGAGACCTCGCCGTGGACGGTCGGCTCAGACCGCTGGGCAGCATTATCAGCTGCGGCAGGCTCAGCCTGTGCATGGGGCTTACGCTTGGAATCTGCCCGGGTATTACGTTCCTGCTTGGGCGCAGACGAGCGCTTTTGCGGACGATCAGACTTAGTCTCCTTCGCTGGCTGGTGCTTGACCTGATCCACCGGAGTCTCGGCCTTCTCATCTCTGTTTTGTGTCGCCGCCTTCTCGGCCGCGGCCTCGGCATTTGAGCCACGACCGCCGCGGTGACGGCGGCGACGGGGCTTGCTTGAGGAGCTCTCCCCCTCCTGCTTATCAGCGGACCGTCGAGCTTTGGCCTCGATGTCAGCCGCAGGCTGCGACTCGGAAGGTCGCTGCTCGCGAGTCGCCGGCTCAACGGTTTTCTCGGCTTGTTCGATCTTCTCGGCCTGAGCGGTCGGAGCTGGCTCGCCCTTCTCCTGACGCTTTACGGGATACGCGCGTCCCGCAAACCCGCGGCCGGGACGACACGAACCCGGAGCCCTCTTGGCAGACTCCTCTACATCGTCTGCAACCTCGAAAGGCTCTTCAACCTCATGCGCGACATCCTGCTGCGCAGTCTTAAAGTGAGCACCGCGACGACGCTTGGGCTCTTGGGCCTCCACGGGCTTTTGCTCCTTCGCGGGCTTCTGCGACTCGGCAGCAACCTCGGTCTCAACAGCCTCGGTATCAAGTTCATCCTTTTGAGCAACGGCGCGACGGAAGCGCTCCTGCTGAGCGCGGCGTTGCGCATCGCGCTTGCCGCCCCCGCCAAAGCCGCCGCGACCCGCCTTGGCGGTAAAAGCGCGAACGACGTTCTCATCGAGCAGCTCATCGGTATCGATATGCTCGCGCGAAGCAGTTTCTTCCACGGTAGCCGTCTCAACGGAATCCTCAGCACCAGCCTCTTCGGTAGCCTCGACAGGATGCTCCTGGACATCGCGAATCTCGGCATTGATGGTATAGAACGCTGGGCGCCCGTTAACGCCGCTGCCCTCGATCTTGGTCACAATCTTTGCCGCGATAAGCTCATCGCGCATCGCCTTGGTGTCACATTCCTTATCGACGGAGCGGAAAATCTGTGCCAGCGCGCTCGACTTAATCTTGAGTGCCTTGCGGCAGAGCAGGTCGTAGGCAACCAGCTTTGCCCGCTCGGTAGAAAGCGATGTTTGTCCGCTCAGACGCTCAGCCAGAGCATCGACATTTTGTTGGTTATCGGAATATACCGTCTTGGCCACGGGGCCCCTTTCATATGTACACATATACGTCTATATGGTACAACGCACGCCCTTGTCCACGCAAAACATCTGCGAGAACACCCTTGCATCACCTGTTCTCACAAGAAAAAAGACCGGGTCCGCTTGATTGCGGACCCGGTCTTTCCGAGTCATATAGATGTGACGTTCGATTCGTAAGGTCGATTACGCCTTAGCGGCCTCGGCGTCGGCAGGAGCCTCAGCGGCAGCGGCGCGACCGTACTCGGCCTTGCCCATCTCGGACCACTCGGGCTCCTCGTCGGGCATGGAACCGGCCTCCTTGCCGAAGAACTCCTTGAGGCAGTTGACGGCGACGATGAGGCCCAGGACCATCAGCAGGACGGCAAAGACGAGTTGCAGGCCCTTGGTAGCGGCAACGGAGACGGCGGCCGTGGTGGCGGTAGCCGGGATGGTGCCGAAGAAGCCGTAAGCCTGGACGGCGGTCATGCAGCCCATGGCGCTCTGGACCAGCGAGGTGAAGGTGCAGCAGAGCAGGAAGACGACGGGCACGTAGAGCATCCAACCCTTGCGGCCGGTGCACTTGCAGAACACGGCGAGGGTGATCATGGTCATACCGCCGAGCAGCTGGTTGGAAGCACCAAAGAGCGGCCAGATGTTGGCATAGCCACCAAAGGCGAGGGCGAGACCGGGAAGCAGGGTAACGACCGTGGCGAACCAGGGGTTGCCGAGGACCTTCATGTAGCCGGCCTTGGACTCGATGGCCAGGGCATCGTTAGTCTGGGCAAAGAACTCGGAGAACGAGGTGCGAGCGATGCGGGCGACGGCGTCGAGCGAGGTCAGGGCCAGAGCGGAGACGTTCATGGTCATGAAGACGGTAGCGAGTGTGCCGTCAACACCGAAGGCCTGCATACCGCGGGAGATGCCAGCGGCGAAGATCTGGAACGGGGTGGAAGCGACACCGGCGTTGAGGGCGCCCGTACCGGCGGTGTTCATGTCGGAGAACATGATGCCGGCGACGATGATGGCAAGGATGCCGACGAAGGACTCGACGATCATGGCGCCGTAACCGACCTTGACGGCGTCCTGCTCCTTCTCGACCTGCTTAGAAGAGGTACCGGAAGAAACGAGGCTGTGGAAACCGGAGAGAGCGCCGCAAGCGACAGAGACGAACAGGACCGGGAACATCATGCCGGAGGCACCAGAGAAGCCGGTGAAGACCGGAGCGGTCATCGTAGCCTGGCCGTTAACACCCAGGACAACGATGCCGAGGACAGCGCAGACGATCATGACGATCATCATGATGGAAGTGAGGTAGTCACGCGGGGTCTTGAGCATCTGGATGGGCATAGCGCCAGCGAAGACCAGGTAGACCATGACGACGGCGAACCACTGGAACTTATCCAGGTAGACCGGGAACTGCATACCGACGGCGAACATGAGAACCATGAGGACCACGCCGGTGACGAACTCGGCAGCGCCGGTGAGGTTGAACTTCTTCTGGGCCCAACCAAAGGCGATAGCGACGAAGGTGAACAGGATGGAGATGGTACCAGCGCAGCCGGCGGCATAGGACTTGGTGAAGTCGACGGCACCGGTAGCAGCGCCAGAAGCGTCAACGACCGGAGTGAACATGAACGTCTTGCAAACCATGTCGGTGAAAGCGGCGATGACGATGATGCAGAACAGCCAGCAGAACAGCAGGAACAGACGACGGCCAGTCTTGCCGATGTACTTCTCGATGAGCTGAGCGAGCGACTTGCCGTTGTTCTTCATCGAAGCATACAGGGCGCCAAAGTCGTGGACGGCGCCAAAGAAGATGCCGCCGACGAGGACCCAGAGCACGACGGGCAGCCAGCCAAAGGCCATGGCGACGATCGTACCCGTGACGGGGCCAGCACCGCAGATCGAGCTGAACTGGTGCGAGAACGCGGTGAAGGCGGAGACAGGCGAGAAGCTCTTGCCGTCCTTCATGCGCTTGGCCGGCGTGAGGGCCTCTTTGTCAACGCCCCACTTGTTGGCCAACCAGCGGCCGTAGCCCAGATAGCCGCAGGCGAGCACCGCCGCAGCCACAACCATGAGCAAAACTCCGTTCATTACATTTCCTCCTCTAAAAAGAACTTCCTAGACATAAAAAATGAGGGCCGTCGGTTGCGCTCGACGGCCCTCATCTTCATCAGCCGCCCGTTATCGTACGGGCTAGCTGTATGTGCTAACCCGCATCAGATAATTACTACGCTGATAATGTTTAGCTGATGCGTGAACATGTCTGAGAAATCCTCTTCAATCATGATGCGAACGATCCGTGCGGTTCACATCCCCCAGTGGATGAAACGCAGTATGAAACTTTAGTTACCTAAAGTCAACGCAAATTTGTAATGAATTTTCAACTTTTTTTGAATTTCTCGGTATAAAACGCCAGTGACCTCGGACTTTAGCAAACGACAGTTTTTGCTTGAGAGATGCTCCTCGGGGGCGGGGCGGGCGCCTGCCGCCATATATGAACTTTCCTGCTCGGACAGTCCTGCTCACGACGGAGGCCACATTAAGTGGCCTCCTGTTCGTGCGGAACTCGCGATAAAGTTCATATATGGCGGCAGGCGCCCGCCCCGCCCCCGAGGATCTCCCATCCCAAATCTAAACTCTGTTATCATAATTACGATAATATCCTGATAGCTCAGGAGGCAGCTGTGAATATTAGGCCAGTCTCAGATCTCAGAAATCACTACCCGGACGTTGAACGCGAAGTCGAACAAGAGGGTCCGGTTTTTCTAACTAAAAACGGGCGGGGCTCTATGGTCGTCATGAGCTTTGAGCAGTACAAGTCGCTGAGCAATACAATCGAGAGCGCCCTTGATGCCGCTGATCGTCAGGCCGCCAGCATGCAACTTCGCTATACACACGACGATGTCTTTGGCTCTGTCAGAAAAATGCTCAACGGCGGTCTCGATGAACAGGCCCTATAAGCTCCGCTATCTTCCCCTATTTTGGGAGGACCTCAGCCAAGCAGCGTCATATATCGCCTTTGATCTCAATAACCCCGCTGCAGCAAATAGGCTTGTCGACAATGTTGAAGCAGGCATACTCGAACATCTCAAGAATCCAACCATGTCACCAACATACCCTTCGACAAGAAGGCGGTTGCACCCGTATTACCGCTTCTGCGTTGGCAACTACATGGTTTTTTATGTCGTCATCGACGACGTTATGGAAGTCCGCCGACTGCTATATAAGAGACGAGATATTGAGTCGATTATCAGGTAGGTTTCTTTCAGCTAAAGAACGCCGAAAATTCGACACTGGCTTGTTAACCTTGCTGGACGTTGTCGACGCCGATCCAGCCCAGAAGCTATATCGATACAGAAAGGTCCCCGTCGCTGCCCGGGCGCCAACGGCCGCATATGAACTTTATCGCGAGTTCCGCACGAACAGGAGGCCACTTAATGTGGCCTCCGTCGTGAGCAGGACTGTAGAGCAGGAAAGTTCATATGCGGCCGTTGGCGCCCGGGCAGCGACGGGGACCGCGCCTTTGCGACTACAGTGTCATGTTCGGATCGGCGTCGACGTCGAACGGCGAGATTTCCCCTCGGTCGAATTTACGGCGGGCGACCTCCGCGATCATGGCGGCGTTGTCGGTGCATGCCGAGAGAGGCGGCACCGTCACGCGGATGCCCTGGCGCCCGAGCTTCTTGATCATCATCTCGCGCAGATGCGGATTAGCCGAAACGCCGCCGCCGATGCAGTACTCCTTGCATCCGGTGGCATGCAGCGCGTTCTTGGCCTTCTTGTACTGAACGTCAAAGACCGCGGCCTCAAACGAAGCCGCCAGGTCGGGCAGATGAATCGTACGCCCGGCTTTGGTCTCCTGCTCAATGTAGAGCGTCACGGCCGTCTTAAGGCCCGAAAGCGAGAATCGATAGTCTCCCCTACTATTGAGCGCGCGGGGGAAGTCAATCGCGCGGGGATTGCCCGTCTCGGCCAGCTTGGAGATGATGGGGCCGCCGGGATAGCCCAGACCCAGCGCCTTAGCCACCTTGTCGAAGGCCTCACCCACGGCGTCGTCGAGCGTCTCGCCGAGCACCTCGTAGTCACCCCACGCCTTGACGTGAACAAGCATGGTATGACCGCCCGAGACGAGCGTGAAGATAAACGGCGGCTTGAGATCGGGCTGCGCCAGCAGGTTGGCGAACAGATGACCTTCCAGATGGTTGACGCACACGAGCGGTTTACCGGCGGCATAGGCAAAGCCCTTGGCGAAGGCGACGCCCACCACCAGAGCACCCACCAGGCCCGGACCCTGTGTCACGCCAACAGCGGCGAGTTCGCTCGGCGCGATGGCTCCGCCCTCAAGACCAAGCGATGCCGCGGCATCCTCGAGCGCCGCGTCCACGACGCTCACGATAACCTCAACGTGCTTGCGCGAAGCGATCTCGGGCACTACGCCGCCAAAACGGGCATGAAAATCGATCTGCGTCGAAACCTGATTGGCCAGCATATTACCGTCCGCATCGATAATCGCCACAGCCGTCTCATCGCACGAACTCTCGATGGCAAGCACCAGGCGACGGCGCTCAATTTCGGCACGCTCCTCAACGGTGCGCTCGGGTGCAGGTAGCGGCCATACACGCTGCTCAGCCGCCGTCGGCTCGGGCGAAGCGTTGTCGACCGGGAGCACCAAGGGCAGCGGCGCCGTCATGACGATGGCGTCCTTGCCAACACCGTAGTAACCGCGGCGACAGCCCGCCTCGGTAAAGCCCAGGGAGACATAGAGCGCAATAGCGCCCTCGTTGCCATCCTCAACCTCGAGCGAGGCGGTCGTACAGCCGAGCATCTGGGCATCGTAGCTCACATGCGACAGCAGCTTGCGGGCAATACCCTCGCGGCGATGCTTCGGGTCGACGGCAACATCCAAAATCTGCACGTCACCGTCTACGACCATGCCACCGGCAAGCCCCAGCAGCTGACCGTCGTCGTGCGCCACCCACCAGCTGCGCGGCGCCGCAACATCCTCGCCCAGCTCGGACAAGAACATGCCCGGCGTCCACGCCTCGTGCCCAGCGCCTTCAAAGCAGGCGGCCTCCAGCGCACTCGCACCCTCGGCGTCCGCCGCACCCATGGGGCGGAATTGCAGATGGCGACCGGCGAGCTCATCGGCGACGCCCGTAATTTCGCTCTGCGCGCTCTCGGCAAGACCGAGGCGTTTGCGCTCGTTTTCCTCGGCGTCAGAAAGGCGCGTATAGATCGGCAGGACGCGGGCCGGGTCGCCGTCACCCGCGGCATGCGCAAGGAGGAGGCCCTCGCCCGAAGGCCACCACAAGTCGCGCTCTACGCAGCGAGCGGCCTCATCCTCGCCCAGCAGCTTGCCATAGCGCACGAGACCGTCGCCAGTCAGCTGAACCTGGTCCCAGTCCGCGGCTTGACGCCACTCATCAAGCGCCACGGCAGCCTTGACCACGTGCTCGCGCTCAAACTGACGCTCGGGGCCCTCGTCGCTCAGCACATACAAAGCCGGATACACCTCGCCGCGCATGGCATCGGCCAGAATGCCGAGCTTGCCACGCACGCCAGCCTTCCACGCGGTCCATGCGCAGGCATCGAGCGTTGACACGCCCAACAGCGGCACGTTGGCACCGCGCGCCAAGCCCTTGGCGGTGGAAATGCCGATACGCACACCGGTAAACGAACCAGGACCGCGACCGACGACGTAACTGCCCACGTCAGCACGGTCCATGCCAGCCCGAGCAAGCACGCTGTCGACAGTATTCACGAGCTCCACATTGGCATGGCGACGGCACATATGGTCGCCACTCACCAGCTTCGCCTCGCCCGTCTGCCCATCAATCCAGCTTGCCGCGCAGGCAAGCATATCGGTCGAAGTATCGAGCGCCACCACCAGCGCGTAATCGTTATGCAAGCTCATCTTGTACAGCCTTATCAATCAAATCGGAAAGCTCCGATGCGCGCTCGCCGTGCGCCTCGAGCGTTATCGTTCGTACGTCGCTATCGTTCTCATCACGCTTAAGCGTTACCGAAAGATATTCGTCTGTCAGTTCGTCCTGGAACTGTTCGCCCCACTCCAACAGACAGGCTCCCTCATAGCCCAGTACATCGAAAATGCCCGTATCCTCGAGCTCGTAAGCATGCTCCAGACGGTACAGGTCAAAGTGGAACAGCGGAATACGCCCCTGGTCATGAACGGCCATGAGTGCGAATGTGGGGCTCGTGACCATATGGCCGTCGCCCAGGCCACGCGAAACGCCCTTGGTAAAGTGGGTTTTGCCCACCCCGAGGCCGCCGGTCAAGATCAGCACATCACCATCTTCCAGGCACGGCGCAACCAGCTCGCCAAAATGCTCCGTATCGGCAGAGCAAGCCGTTTTATAAATACCTACCCCCAGGCGCTCCAGGGACATATATGCTCCTTATTATTCCGAGGCACCCTCTGGCCCGGGATGCCGCTCCAGATAGTCGCCCAGCATCTTAAAGTCTTCCTCCAGCAGCTCCTGCCACGCCGGATTACGCAGCGCCGCCGCCGGATGGAACGTAGGCATCACCACAAAATGCCCCATCTGATGGAACCTGCCGCGCAGCTTGGTGATACCGATCTCAGTCTTAAGCACAAAGTGCGTCGCGGGATTACCGAGCGTCACGATGATATCGGGCCAAATGCTCCGAATCTGCTCGCGCAAAAACGGTGAACAGGCCAGCACTTCCTCGGGCCGAGGATTGCGATTTCCCGGTGGCCGACACTTAAGCACGTTGGCAATGTAGACGTCTTCGCGCTTGAGACCAGCCAGCGACAGGATGCCGTTGAGATCTTCGCCCGCCGCCCCCACAAACGGTTCGCCTTGCAAATCCTCGTTACGCCCCGGCGCCTCGCCGATAAACATGACGCGGGCGTGGGGGTTTCCCACGCCAAACACGATGTTATGACGCGACTGATAGAGCTGGCAGAGATGGCAGTCGCCTAAAACAGCCTCAATCTCCTCGAGCGCAACCTCGCGCGGCGCCTGGTGACTATGTCCGGGGATGTGCATGACACCCATAGTAGCTCCTACACGTAGATCTTGTCGAGACGCATGCCAAAGCCGCAGGCGACCTCGTAGTTAATCGTGCCGCGCAGTCGGGCCATCTCGTCCATGGTAATCTCGGCATCGCCATCGCGGCCGACAATGATCATCTCGTCACCATGCTCGGCCTCGGGAATCTCATGCGCCGGATTGGACTGGATGGCGACCATAAACTGATCCATGCAGATGTTACCCACCTGACGCACGCGCTCGCCGCGATACAGCACGTCCATACGATTGGAGAGCGTACGCGAAAGACCGTCGGCATATCCAATCGGCAGCGTGCAAATCTGAACGCGCGTACGCGGCACGCGGTAGGTAAATCCGTAGCCCACGCCCTCGCCCATCGCAGGATGCGCCACGCGTGTCACGCGCGCATGCACGCTCATAACAGGATCGAGCTGCATCACGCGACCACTCAGCTCGCATGGTTGCATGCCATACAAGCCAACGCCGGCGCGAATCATATCAAAATGCATCGAGGGATCGAGCATCGAGGACGGCGTGTTGGCACAGTGCACGATACCGCACTCAAAACCCGCGTCCTTAATGGCCTGAACGGCCTCGGTAAAGCGTTGGCACTGCAGTTTGTAGTCCCAACCCGAAGGTTCATCGGCCGTGGCGAAGTGCGTAAAGACGCCATCACACTGGATACCGCGATGGAAGCTAATACCACGAACAAAGTCGAGCACCTGCGTGTAGTGAACACCGATGCGGTTCATACCCGTCTCAATGGCTAGATGGTACTTGCCCACCTTGCCTGCCGCGACAGCGCACTCGCCATAGGCAAGGGCGAAATCGGACGTATAGACCGAAGGCATAATGTCAAACTCAAGCAGGGTGGGGATAGCCTCGATAGGCGGCTCGCTCAAGATCAGGATGGGCTTGGTAATTCCGCCCCGACGTAGCTCAACACCCTCGCTGACCGTCGCCACGGCAAACATGTCGGCTCCGGCCGAGTACATGATTTTGGCGCACTCAACGGCACCATGGCCATAGGCATCGGCCTTGACCACGCAGCACAGTCGCTGACGTGGATCGAGCAGGTTCTTGTAAGCCCTCGTGTTGCGGCGAAGCGCCCCGCGGTCAATCTCAACCCAGGACCAGCGCGTTAAATCGGCTTTATTCATGATTAGTCATCCGACCCTTCGTCCATGATTCCCAGATCATCGAGTGCGTCCTTTGTCGCCAATTCCATGGCAGGACCGATCAAGTCGATCAGATCGGTCGCAATAACACTCTTCTCACCGTACTCCGTCGCCGCGGCAAAACCTGCGTAACTGTGAAGCGCAACGGCATACGAATACAGCAGCTCCCAGCGATCCATCTCATCACGCATGGTAGCCAGTGTGCCAGCCAAAATGCCCGCAAGAACATCGCCCGAACCGGCAGTCGCCAACGACGCCGGACCCGAGAGGGGCAAAAGCACGCGCTCAACGCCACAGATAGCCGTCGTCGGCCCCTTGGCAATAACCACGAGATTGTCGGAGCCAGCAGCCCAGACAACCTTCTGCGCGGCCGCAATTGCAGTCCCCAGATCGTTAACCTCGTCACCGGCAACCAGACGCGAAAGCTCACGATAGTGCGGCGTCATAACGAGCGGTTGCTCACGGCGGTACATCTCAGGGTTGCTATCGATACCGTCGATAGCAATCTTAGAAAGGCAGTTGAGCGCATCGGCATCGAGGATCAGCGGCACATCAAGCTCCAACAAGCCCGAAACCACCTGCATGGCACCGGCAGACGTCGTCATGCCGGGACCGCACAGTACGCAGCTGTACTTCTTTGCAATCTCGCACACGGTCATACGCGCGGCAGCACCAAAAGAGCCGCGGGAATCGGACGGAATAGCAAAAACCGGAATCGAGGGAAGTGCCATACGAATAAGATTGGCACACGCATCGGGCGTCGCGACAGCCACATAGCCGGCACCCGCACGGGCAGCAGACTTGGCGGCCATAATGGCAGCGCCAGGATACTGCGCCGAGCCGGCAACAATAAGGACGGAACCGCGAGAATACTTATCGATATTCGTGGGCAGCGGAGCAAAGAAATCCACCAGGTCACCGGGCTCGACTATCTCGGCGGCATGGTCGACATCATCGATGACCTCATCAAGGCGATCATAGAGGCTACCGCACACCAGATCGCCGGCGTACTCTGGGCCATCAGCGCTGTAGAGGCCAATCTTGGGGGTGATCATCGTGACCGTACGCTCGGCACGGATGCAGTCATCGTCGACAACACCGGTCTCGGCATTCAGACCCGAAGGAACATCGATGGACACCACATGGTCGGCACAGTCGTTAACCGTCGGAATCCAGATGGAGAACGGTGCACGCAGGTTACCGTGAAAACCGGTACCAAAAATAGCGTCAACAACAACGTCGGCCTTATCGATCAAAACCTCAAGTTCATCTCGCGAGGGACCGACGCACACATGCACGTCACGACCGGCGGTACGGCGGGCAACATGACGAGCCAGAGCGGCGGGAATCTCATCCGGCTCAACCGGAGACACGATATCCACGTCAACGCCTTTATGACTCAAGATATCAGCCGCGACCCAGCCGTCACCACCGTTGTTGCCAAAACCAACCAGAACAAGGACGCGATCGGGATTGAGTTTTAGAATTTCACTAGCGGCAAACTCACCCGCCAGTTCCATAAGCTCGGCCTTCGAAGTTCCTTCGCGTTCGATAATATCCTCGAGGCGAACGACTTCCTCGGTACTCAAAACCGGTTTCATCTATGCTCCTAGCGTATCTTGCGAAGCATCGCCCTGGTGCTCCGTCAAAGCTGAATTTTGCAGTTGCTCAAGCTCATCTAAAACCGAGCGAGCCTCTTTAAATGTTTGTGCAACGCGTTCCTTGGTGCTCACCTTTTCTTCCTTAGGCTTTGGTCGAGCATCCTCGGTGATCGCAATGGCATTGGCTACGGCTAAATCACCCGTCAAGGTAATGGAAAGCGCAACTTCAACGACACCCAACTCTTGAGCAATCTCGAGCGCACGACCCGAAAGCACTGCTTTAGGCTTTCCGAGCTTATCACGCGTTACCGAGACGTCTTTGCGGCCGACGCCCTGACTAAAACCCGTACCAAGAGCCTTGAGAACCGCTTCACGAGAAGCAAAACGGCTCGCATAGTGCGCCGCAGGACGCGATGAAGCATCGCAATATGCACACTCTTCTTCGGTAAACACACGCCGAGCAAACGACGGCGTCTTTTCAAGGATTGATTTCATGCGAGAAATCTCGACGATATCAACGCCGATACCAGCTTCAGCCATGTTCACCTCCATATTGCACAGACTAAGTTATTGTAGCCCGTTAACGGAAGATGCGACAAACGAGGGTCATAAAACACAGCGAGTTTGTTATATCTGGCTTTAAACAAAAAAGGGGGGAGGCCGCGAGGCCTCCCCCTTCTAAGCT
>CABPCW010000012.1 GCA_902406155.1 uncultured Collinsella sp. | reverse complement strand
CACCATGGCTGTGGGCAATGCGGGCAAATTTTTCAATATCCAATACTTCCAGTGACGGGTTAGAAATGGTTTCACCGAACAATGCTTTCGTATTCGGGCGGAAAGCTGCGGAGATTTCTTCTTCGCTGGCATGCCCGAGGACGATTGGGGAACTAAGCCCTCGTCCCTCCCCGGGATATGTAGCGAGTCGGAGTGCCCTTGCTGTTACTCTGCTTTGCCCACAGAGTTGAGGTTGGTCATGCGGATCTTAACCAGCTCGGTGATCTCACGCATGCCCTCCTTGGCCGGCTTCTTGGGGTCGAAGCAGGCAGGATTCTCGGCCATGTAGGCCATGAAGCCCTTGGTGTAGGCCTGACGCAGCTCGGTGGCGTAGTTGACCTTGCAGATGCCGTTCTTCACAGCCTCGGCGACCTGCTCATCGGGCACACCGGAGGTGCCGTGCAGAACCAGCGGCACGTCGACGGCGTCGCGGATGGCCTTGACCACGGACTGCTCGATGTGCGGATCGCTCGTGTACACACCGTGGCTGGTGCCAACGCCAATAGCGAGAGAGGTGCAGCCGGTACGCTCAACGAACTCCTTGGCCTCGGCCGGATCGGTGTAGGGGCTCTCGCCCTCAACCGCGGGACCGTCGTCCTCCTTGCCGCCAACCTTACCAAGCTCAGCCTCGACGGGCACGCCCATGGCGCGGCCAGCATCGGCGACGGACTTGGTCAGGGCGATGTTGTCCTCGAAGGACTCGTGCGAACCGTCGATCATGACAGAGGTGTAGCCAGTGCGGAAAGCCTGCATGCAGCGGTCATAGCCATCGCCGTGATCGAGGTGCAGAGCGACGGGCACGGAAGCGCGCTCGGCGGCAGCCTTGACCATGCCGTAGAAGTAGTCCAGACCAGCGGTCTTGATGGTGCCCGGGGTGGTCTGCATGATGACGGGGGACTTGGTCTCCTCGGCAGCGGCCAGAACGGCCATAACAAACTCGAGGTTCTCGACGTTGAACGCGCCGACGGCGTAGTGGCCGGCCTGAGCGTCCTTGAGCATCTTTTCGGTGGTAACAAGTGCCATGAGCGTTTGCTCCTCTCCCTCGCCCGCATCTGGACATCGGGCGTAGTTGTTCACAAGGCGTTTTACCTTGCGTTTTGCTGCGCTCATTGTATGAAATTCAGCGGCTTTGCACGTGCGAGATATTGAGCCCATGCAGGTCAATACAGTCGTTTTTGAAAAGTAAACGGAAGGAATTGGAGCCGAGCGGGCGTGTTCGATATTGAATTTTGGGCGTTCAGCGTCTTTCTTTTATAGAAAAGATAAGTAATCGAAAGGCGTTTTCTTACTTAAAAAGAAAATGAACGAAAATAGACTCAACACAATTCCTGCAAATTTCAGACGATGATGGAGCAACTATGGCCCATGCAACAACCCGAGCTTTCGCCGATGAGCGTCGCGCCGCCATCATGGAGATGCTCGAACATAACGCCTCGGTGCAGGTGGCAGAAATCGCCCAGACCTTTGGCGTGTCCTCCGTTACCGCCCGTGCCGACCTAGACGCACTCGCCGAGTCCGGCAAGCTGCGCCGCACGCATGGTGGCGCTGTGTCGCTCCAGAAGCGACTGACCGTATCCACCCAGGATCGCCGTATCAACGTCAATGTCGCCGCCAAGCAGGCCATCGCGCAAAGCGCCATCGAGCTCGTCAATAACGGCGACACGCTGCTCGTCGACTCGGGCACCACAGCGCTCGAGTTTGTCCGGCTCCTCGACCAGCGCGACGGCATCACCGTCATCACGGCCGACATTACCATCGCCGATTACATCGACGAGAGCATGCCCTCGGTCGACGTCGTCATGCTGGGCGGGGCACTGCGCAAAGGCCATCGCTATCTTTACGGACCGCTCACCATGCAGGCGCTCCAAATGGTCCATGCCGACCTTGCCGTCATGTGCCCCGGCGCTTTTGTTCCCGGCTGCGGCTTTACGACCGACTTTCCGCAGATGGCCGAGACCAAAACAGCCATGATCTCCGCCGCCCGTCAAGGCGTTGCCCTCATGGACGCCAGCAAGGTCAACGGACGCGGCATGTACCGCTTTGCCAAACTGACCGATGTCGGCACCATCGTGATGGACCGTGACCCCGACCATGCCGTCGCCACCTCAATCGCCGAGATCGTCGACAACGCCCGCCCAAATCTCCTCATCGCCGGCGCTTAAACAAAAACCACCACAAAGGTTCACCGTCCCCTTTGTGGTGGTTTGAGCGTTAAACGTGAACGTATCGCTACTTGGAGAGCTCGTCAGCGAGGGCCTCGATCTGAGCGCGCGAGGCGTCGTTGAGCGAACCCAGGACGGTCACCTTGTTCTGCGTCAGGGTGATGTCCTTCATACCCTCGAGCTCCTTGGCCATAATCTTGGCAGCTGCGGGCGCCCAGGAGCCGCCCTCGACGAGCGCCACCGTACGGTTCTGGTAGGCATGCTCGGCAAGCGTGTGGATAAAAGTGCTCATGAACGGAAAGATCTCGCCCTGATAGGTAATGGAAGCGAGTACCAGACGGTCATAGCGGAACGCGTCCTCAACGGCCTCGGCCATGTCGTCGCGAGCCAAGTCAAAGACGGAAACCTTCTGGCCGAGAGCCTCGAGCGCAGATGCAAGCTCCTCAACGGCAGCCTTCAGATGGCCGTAGACGCTCGCGTAGGCAATGGTGATGCCCTCGTCCTCGGGCTGATAGCTCGACCAGGTGTTGTAGGTGTCGAGGTAGTAGCCCAGGTTCTCGGTCAGCACGGGGCCATGAAGCGGGCAGATGATCTGGATGTCCAGGTCGGCGGCCTTCTTGAGCACGGCCTGCACGAACTTGCCGAACTTCCCCACGATGCCAAAGTAGTAACGGCGTGCCTCGCAGGCCCACCCTTCCGGATCTTCGATGTCATTGGCACCAAACTTGCCAAAGCCATCGGCACTAAAGAGCACCTTGTCGGTGGCCTCGTAAGAGAACAGCACCTCGGGCCAGTGAACGTTGGGGGCGCCGACAAACGTCAGGCTGTGGCCGCCCAGGTCGAGCACGTCGCCCTCTTTGACGACCATCTTGCGCTCGGGATAATCGGTGCCAAAGTAGTTAACCATCATGCGGAAGGCCCCCATGCTGGCCACAATCTGCACCTGGGGATAGCGCTCCATAAAGGCGGCGATGCCAGCGGAGTGATCGGGCTCCATATGGTGAACGACCAGGTAATCGGGCGTGCGACCGTCGAGCACGGCTTCGATGTTACCGAGCCACTCGTCGACAAAACCGCCGTCGACTGAATCGGCGACAGCGATCTTTTCGCCCAAGATAACGTAACTGTTGTATGCCATACCGTTCTCGGACACATCGTACTGGCCCTCGAACAGGTCAATGTCGTGATCGTCGACGCCAACGTAGCGGATATCCTTGGTGATCTCCATCAGGCAAAGCCTCCTAGATAGACAAAAGAGCCCGTCTATCATAGCACTCGGCTGCATCCCAACAGCTATCTGCCGGCATCCTTACCGATTGTTATTGAAATGCGATAAATCGCCGTTTACCAGCACAAACTATGAGCGCGGTATCGCCGTGCTATGTCGAATGATGAGCTGGCCGGGAATACGAATGGCAACGGTTTTGCCCGCCGTACCCGCCTCGGGAACCGCATGCTCGAACACCTCGCGCCCACGCTGATGCAAGTCGAATCGAACGGTCGTGAGCTCGTTATGTGCGACAAAGTCGTCGAGCGAGTCATCGACGCCCACCACGCTCACGTCCTCGGGCACGCGCAAGCCGCTATCGCGCAGCGCGGCGATGGCACCGTTTGCCATCTGGTCGTTTGCCGCGTAAATCGCCGTCATGGTGCGGTCGTGCTCGGCCAGATATCTGCCGGCCTCGTAACCGCTGTTGGCAGACCAATCGCCCTCGAGCGGCGCCTGCGGCTTAATGTGTTTACGCTCGAGTGCATCCTGCCAGCCGGCGCGGCGAAACTGCTCGTCAACCGAAAAGGACGGGCCGCCGATATAACGAATCTGCTCGTGCCCCAGCTCAAACAGGTGATCCATAAGCAATAGCGAGCAGCCGTAATGGTCGGAATCGACCGTGGTCACGCGCGGATGCGCGTACATGGTAACGATGACCGTTCCAATGCCCGGCAGTGGATCAAACGTCTCAAAATCGGGCGCCATGCGACTCATGCCGATGATGATACCGTCCACGGGCAGTGCGGCCATACGACGCGTGGCCTCGGCAAGCGAAAACTCCTCGGTCTTGGACATCTCGACCAGCGTGATGGCGCAATTATGCTCGCGAGCAGCACTGGCGATGCCGTCGATCATTGAAAGGTTGCCAAACTTGGTGACATCGTTGACGCACAGGCCGACCGAATGGTAACGACCGTCGCGCAGCGAGCGACCGGCATAACTCGGACGAAAGCCGAGCTCTTGCATAGCGGCCTGCACGCGCTGGCGCGTCTGCTCGTTAACGTTGGGCAAGCCGTTGGCGACGCGCGAAACCGTCTGCTGCGAAACGCCAGCAGCGCGGGCGACGTCGGCCATGGAGACCGGACGCGTACCTGTATCGTTGGACGGGCGCCTTGCCACAGGATCACCTTCACCCTTGCGAGATCTGAATAACGCGAATGCCGGCCCGGGCAGAAATACATCCCGCTCCGAGACCCGCTATCGTCGGACGCATGTTAACGTACTCTACTTTTTCTATCTGCATCTCTTCTGCTTTATAAGTCCATACGGCAGTACCGTTCACGGCTGTATTTCTACCGATTACCAGATTCTCAAAAAGTGACAAACGATGTGTTATGAGTACGTTAACATAGCCCGTAACGTGCGGCATCGTGAACACGTGATTCATGCCGCTTCAAGTTGTTAACGTACTCATAACGACGCAAAACTCACCCGTGCGCGCCAAGGAAAGGACTCCCATGACCACCCCCGACGAAAAGACATTCGCCACGCTCACCAAGCTGTTTGAGGAGGAGTTTGGCCCCATCGGCGACCGCCAGGTGCTCTACGTGCACGCGCCCGGCCGCTCCGAGATCAGCGGCAACCACACCGATCACGAGGGCGGTCACGTTATCGCCGGCTCGCTCGATGTCGCCGTCGATGGCATCGCCGTGGCAACCGACTCCAACAAGATTCGCGTCGCCGACGAGGGCTATCCTACGTTTGAGATCACGCTCGACACGCTGGATATTCAAGAGTCCGAGAAAGGCACGTCCGCAAGCCTCGTGCGTGGTATGGCCCACGAGGTCGCAGCGCTTGGTGTTGAGCCCAAGGGCTTCGACTTCGCCTTCACCTGCTCCGTCCCCTCGGGCGGTGGCCTTTCCAGCTCTGCTGCCGTCGAGGCCGCGTACGGCCGTGCCATGGAGACGCTCTGGGGCGCGCCCGCCATTGAACCCGTCGCACTCGCCCAGATGAGCCAGCGCACCGAGAACAACTACTACGGCAAGCCCTGCGGTCTGATGGACCAAGCTGCCGTGTGCCTGGGCGGCCTCGCCTACATGGACTTTGAGGACCAGGCTCAGCCTAAGACCCAGAAGCTCGAGCTCAACTTTGAGGATCACGGCTATGCGCTCGTGCTCGTTAAAGTTGGCGCCGACCATGTGGCAGCCACCGACGACTACGCCGCTGTTCCGCGCGAGATGCAGGACGTCGCCGCCGAGTTTGGCAAGGCACGCCTGTGCGAGGTAAACGTGGCGGACTTTGACGCCAAGCTCCCCGAGCTGCGCGCCAAGCTGGGCGACCGCGCCTGCCTGCGCGCCGTTCATTACTGGTACGAGAACGGCCTGGTCGATAAGCGCTGGGCGGCCCTGAACGCCGGCGACATTGACCAGTTCCTGGTCCTGACGCGTGAGTCCGGCGCCAGCTCCGCCATGTACCTGCAGAATGTTGTTGCCAAACTGGGTGCCGAGCAGCCTTCCATGTACGCGCTTGCTCTTGCCGAGCATGTGCTCGACGGCCGTGGCGCCGTTCGTATCCACGGCGGCGGCTTTGGCGGTACCATCCAGGCCTTCGTGCCGCTCGAGCTGGTCGACACCTTCATTGCCAAGATGAACGGCTGGCTTGGCGAGGGCTCTGCCCGCCACTACGCGATTTCTGACAAGGGGGCTTACGCGGCATGGCTGTAATGACTGATGTGCGCGAGGCCGCGCAGGGCCTCATCGAATATGCCATCCACCGATCGATGATCGGCCAGGACGATCGCATCTGGGCATACAACACCGTTCTCGAGTGCATCGGCGCCACGGGGCCGGCACTCGACATGGCCTGGGCACTCCAGGTTGAGAAACTCTCGCTCTTGCACCCCGATACCCTGCCCGACTTTGACCTTGAAGGCACGCTTGCCGCGCTTGCCGAGACTGCCGTTGCCAACGGTGCTGCCGAGGACACGGCGTCGGGCCGCGATCGCATCGCCATGCGCATCATGGGCGCGCTCATGCCGAGGCCTTCGGTTGTAAACGAGGAATTCAATGGGCGTATGGGCGTCAACGAGCCCCGTGCCGCGACCGACTGGTTCTACGGCCTGTGCTGCGACGCCGGCTACGTGCGCCGTGCCGCCATCGCGCGCAACATCAAATGGAGCACCCCCACCAACTGGGGCGATCTTGAGATCACCATCAACCTGTCCAAGCCCGAGAAGGACCCGCGCGATATCGCCGCGGCAGGTGCAGCCAAGAACACGGGCGAGAAGTATCCCGCCTGCCAGCTCTGCATCGAAAACGAGGGCTATCCCGGACGCTCCGCCGCAGCCGACGGCGGCGCTCACCCCGCTCGCCAGAATCTGCGCGTTATCCCCATCCAGCTCGACGGCGAGCGCTGGGGCTTCCAGTACAGCCCGTACGCGTACTTTAACGAGCACTGCATTGCCATGAGCTCCGAGCATCGTCCGATGCACGTCGACCGCAAGGGCCTGACCTGCCTGCTCGACTTTGTGGACCTGTTCCCGCATTACTTCATCGGCTCTAACGCCGACCTGCCCATCGTGGGCGGCTCGATTCTGTCGCACGACCACTTCCAGGGCGGCGCGCACGAGTTCCCCATGATGCATGCCGCCGAGGTCTCGCAGTTTAGCGTGCCTGGATTTGACCAGGTCAGCGGCACCGTGCTGCAGTGGCCGCTCTCGGTGCTGCGCCTGCGCTCGCATGACCGCGCTCAGCTGCTCGACGCTGCCGAGAAGATTATCCTCGTCTGGCGCGAGTGGACCGATGAGTCGGTTGGCGTCATCGCGCACACAGCCGACGGCGTAGCGCACAACACCGTGACGCCCGTCATCCGCCGCGTCGACTCCCGCGGCAACGCCGGCGGCGAGATTTACGAGGCCTACTTGGCGCTTCGCTGCAATATCACGACCGACGAGCATCCGCTGGGCGTGTTCCACCCGCATGCCGAGTATCACCACATTAAGAAGGAGAACATCGGCCTGATCGAGGTCATGGGCCTGGCCATTCTTCCGCCGCGCCTGGTTCCCGAGCTCGGCGCTGTCCGCGAGCATCTGCTGGCAGCCAAGGTCGACGCCAGCTACGACCTTGCCAGCGCGCTCGAGGGCGACGACCTTTGCCGCAGCCATGCCGCATGGGCCGAGGACGTCTTTGCTCGTCGTGCCGATGAGCTTACGGCGGATAACGCTATCGACATCCTGCACGAGGAGGTCGGCGTGGTGTTTGGCCACGTGCTCGACAACGCCGGCGTCTTTAAGTGGGACGAAGCCGGCCGCGCCGCCCAGCAGCGCTTTATCGACTCACTGTAATGATCCCTTGGGGACGGAGGAAAACGGATCATTTCGTCTTCAAGACAACGGCGCCCGCCGGCAACGTCGCCGACGGGCGCCGGTTTATTGGCTAGTCATTGGGGACGTTCTTAAATGACTAGTCAAACAAGAACGCCCCCAATGACTACTTGCGACCAAGGCAACGCCGATGTCTTGGCATTGTCAGCGAAAACGCCCCTAAGCGAGCAAGGTGACGTGAAAGAGGAGGGCATTGACCTTTTGGTCATGCCCGACGATTGAACGTCAGATTGCCGCTTAGGGGCGTTTGCAGCGTCGAGCCGTTACGGCGTTTGGTAAAACGCCGTAACCCTACAGTTCAGTCACGACAACGTTGTTGTAGATCTCGTCCCAGCGGTCCATGACCAGGTGGCCGGTCTTGGGATCCATGGCGTTAAGCTTGCCGCAGGTATTGGCGGTCTTGAGCACCGTGACATCGTCGGCACCAGCAGCAATGGCATGCGCAAAGCCGGCGATGGTCGAGTCGCCGGAACCCGTCGCGTTCACAGCCGCAATCGCGGGCGTCTTGGCGCGGAACGCGCGGCCCTCATGGAAGCCCACCGAACCGGCAGCCCCCATCGAAACGACAACCCAGGGGATACCGGCAAAGCGGTCATCGGCGGCAAGCGCCTCGCGCAGGGCATCGACATCATCAGTCGTAAAGGACGTACCCAGCAGGCCGTTAATCTCGGTCAGGTTGGGCTTTACGAGCTCAGGCTTAGCGTCAGACTCCAGCGCGGCCTCCAGCGATGCACCCGAGGTGTCGAGCAGCACCTTGGCGCCCGCCTCCTCGGCGATCTTGACGAGCTCGGCATAGTAGCCGGCATCGACGCCACGCGGCAGCGAGCCCGAAAGCGTCACAACGTCCGCCTTCGCTGCAAGCTCGGCGAACTTGGCCGTAAAGGCATCGAGCTCGGCGGGAGCGATCTGCGGGCCGCTCTCCAGCAGCTCGGTCTGATTGCCCTCGTGCAGGATATTCAGGCAAATGCGCGTCTCACCGGCGATGGGCACAAAGTCGTTCTTGACGCCGTCGGCATCCATAAGCTCGGCCATATAGGCACCCATGTGGCCGCCGAGCAGACCGGTCGCGAGCACATCGTCGCCCAACTGCAGCAGCACGCGGCTCACGTTGAGGCCCTTGCCGCCAGCGGTCTTTTCGGGCGTCACGCGGTTCACGTCGTCGATAATCAGCTTGTCGAGTTGATAGCGCGTATCGATCGACGGGTTCATGGTAACGGTCAGAATCATGTTGAACTCCTGTTTCCGGGGCACGACACGCGCAGCCCCAAACATACGATAGCTCGTTAAAGGATCTCGATCTCAAAACCGCGAGTGACGGTCTCCCCCGGCTTGGCAACCAGGCAGCCACGCTTGTGCTCCAGAATATCGTCCTCGTCGGAGCAGGTGGACAGGCCGCCCCACGGTTCCACGGCCACAAAGTCGCCCTCGGGCTTGCTCCACACAATCAGGTATGGCATATCAGGGAACGTCAGGCGCACGCCCTTGTCCTCGGTTTTCTTGGTCAGCGTAACCACGCGACTGTCGAGCACGTCAAAGATGGTCTCCGCGAAGTCGAAGAGTTCGTGGGTCAGCGGCAGGTTCTGACCGATCATGGGGCTCTTGCTGCGATGCTCGACATCAATCAGGCCCGTCGAGGGAACGGCAGTACAGAGCTCGGCGGCCTCACGCTGATCAAAACCAAGCTCATAGTCGTCATAGGACTCGTCCTCGTCGAGCGGGCACTTAAAGCCGGGGTGGCCACCCACAAAAAACGGCATGTCCTCGGTGCCCTCATTGGTCACCTCGTACGACACGGCCACCTTTTCCGAATCGATCGTGTAACGAGCAACAATCTTAAACGGATACGGATACTGCTCGAGCAGCTCGGCGTGGTCGGCAGAGCTTAGGCTCAGCGCAACCATGTTGTCACCCTGCTCCTCGAGCTTCCACTCCTGCTTGCGGGCAAAGCCGTGGCGGGCAAGCTTGACCTCGCGGCCGCCCATGGTCATCGCGCGACCGTTACGAAGGCCGCCGCAAATCGGAAAGCAAATGGGCGCCTGGCCCGACCAGACCGAAGGATCGCCCTGCCACAGGTACTCGCGACCGTTGGCTTTAATCGAAGTGAACGATCCGCCAGCCGTGCTCAGTGTCACACGAACAGAACCGTTATCAAGAACAAACTCCATAGGAGCCTTCCCTTTCGTACGCCAGCCCGCCGAGTCAATAGGGCTGATAGAAAACCGGCCCGCGCCCCCTCACAGAAACGCGAGCCGTCAACGGACTAGTAAATTACGCCGGATACCCGCTAGTCATGGTATTCGCCGCGGTCCCACTTCTCGAGGAACTCGTCAAAGAAGTGCGGGTCAGCCTGAGCCTCGGCGTCGACCTTATTGCAAGCGTCGATCTTGGCGATCAGGGCATCGTGCTCGGGGGTCTTCTCGTAGGGCTCCTCCAGGAAGGCAAGCATGATGTCGGCCATCAGGAACTCACCGGTAATCTTGCCGCCAAAGCCCACGATGTTGGCGTTGAGCTCGCGACGGGCATACAGGGCAGAGGTCATGTCGCGAACCAGGGCGCAACGGGCGCCGGGAACCTTGTTGACGGCGTTGGTGATGCCGATGCCGGTGCCGCACAGGGCCACGCCAAAGTCGGCCTTGCCGCTGGCAACAGCCTCGCCCACGGCCTTACCGTAGATGGGATAGTGCGTACGGGTGTGGCTGTAGGTGCCGCAGTCGAGCACCTTGTAGCCAGCCTGCTCCAGGCGGTCGGCCAGATAGATCTTCTCGTCCGTAACGATATGGTCGCAACCGATTGCGATGGTCTTCTTCATCAGAACGTCCTTTCGTCTGAATTCACAAGTTGAGATAGAAGTTCGAGTTCTCGGTGGCTCTCGTTAGGCCATCTTGTTGAGCATGTCGACACGGATCTGGTGACGGCCGCCGGCGTACTGGGCGCGCAGGAACTCGCGGGCGATCTTCTTGGCGACCTCGGTGCCCACAACGCCCGGGCCCATGGTGACCATGCGCGAGCCGTTGTGCTCGCGGGTCATGTAGGCGGAACGCTCGTCGGAAATGTTGGCGACGACCATGCCCTTGATCTTGACGGCGGCCATATAGGAGCCGACGCCGTACTTATCGAATGCGAAGCCCTGGGAATCCTTGTGCTCCAGCAGGTCCTTGGCAACGGCGGTCGCGGAATCGACAAAGTCCGCAGCAGGGGTCTCGGAATAGTCGACGACCTCGTGACCGTCAGCGATGAGCATCTCCTTGATGGACTCCTTCATCGACATACCGTCGGCATCGGAAGCGATTACAACCCTCATGACATCCTCCTTGAGAGATACGCAGGTGCGTAGTTTCTGTTTGGAAGTGTTGAATCGCGCTCAGGTCCGGGCATCTGAATGTGCGGTTCTTCACTGTTCATGTTTATTTGAACACATTCGAACATAGGTTGCAACCATTATTTGTTTAACTTTGTTCTTTTTTGAACAAATACCGTTTACGGTTGATTGCCGACCGTTTGAGCCCGGCGCAGACGTAGCGACCATGTGTTCAACAAACAAAAGGGCGGCCGAGAACGTGTCTCGGCCGCCCCTTCGGCGGTATTCCCCGGTATATACAGCTGTTTTAGCTACTCAGACTGCCTGTTCTTCTTGGCATGTTTGGACGGAGCGCTCAAGAAACGACCCGTCAGATAGTTCGCGGGACCGGAGATATCAATCCCCAGCAGGGTGTGGCCCAGCCACAGAAACGCCACAAGCACCAGCAGCGGGATAACGCACGAGGTCACGATCATCACGATGACGCCTTCGATCAAATCGGTCACCTGCTGCACGATCTCATCGGTCATTTGCTTGGCACCACTGGTTACCGACGTGACCAGGCTCGAGGCACCGTCGGCAAGCTGTTCAAGCACGTTCTTGGACTCTGTGGACTCGGTCTTTTTCTTGCTTGCTTTGGAGCTGTCGCTATCTGCCGCACTCGCAGCGTCGGCCGCCTTTTGCTCGGCTGCCTCGATGCTCACTCGATACGTTTCGTCGACCTTTTGCGACACCCATACGCTTGCAGGCACCAACGCCATGCCGATCATGGCAACCACCAGCACGCGAGTCGCCACGCGGCGCAGGACGGCGCTCGTGCTCCAGCGCCCATGAATGCCAAGCGACACCGCAAAGAGCACCAACGCAAACGGGATTAAGATGCCTAGGCCAACCGACCACAAAATAGTCAGCAGATATTTCTCGAGATAGAGCACGGCAAGCACGATGCCCAAGTTGCCTGAAAGCTGCGCGAGCTGCTCGGCAACCGGCGTTCCCGTATCACCCGGCAGCGCGGTAATGCCCGCAGATAGCGCCACGCACGAGGTCGTGAGCGCCAGTACGTTACCTTTCTTTTGATCGATGACCTCGATGGTGGAGTCCCAAGTCTTGGTATCGGCAAAATGCGGACGAGCTACAAAGCCCGACAGCAGCGCCAGCACCACGAGCGCAACGATAAAGCCAATCTGCAGCTTTTTGTTTGCGCACACGACATCGGACAGGCTGGGCTGCAGCTCGGTTACCGTCGTGTGCTCGGTTATCTGGACAGGACGCCCATGAGCCATCTCGTGCGCGTCTCTTTTTTGTATTGACCCGTTATCCGGCATTTGGATACCTCCTCAGTCCGGCGTTTAATGTGAAAGGAAGTATACCCACCCAGCGAAAAACCGAACGGCAAGACGAACGGGCACCAAGACTGTCCCCAATGACTATTTCGGGATGAGTTGCGGTGGAATAGGGATTGTTTTGCGCCCGCCGGTCCCTATTCAGTCCCTATTTCACCGCAACTTGGAGGAGTGCAGAAAAAGCCCTGCCGCGGGTAGCGGCAGAGCTTTTGGAAGGGGACTTGGTTGTGAGAGCTCGTTAGGCGAGCTTAGCCTCGAGTGCGGCGATGCGCTTATAGGCATCGATGGTAAAGCGGGTCTGCTTCTCCAGGATCATGGTGGTCATGAGAGTATCCTGAGCGTGAGCCATGATGAAGGTCATCTCCATCTCGCCGCCGCCGGCCTCCTGCGAAAGCAGCTTGGTCTGCGTGTCGTGGGCGCCGATAAGTGCATCGCTGGCATCCTTGTGCAGCTGCTCGGCCTTCTCAAAATCACCCTCGCGAGCAGCATCGAGCGCTGCAAGCAGATCGGTCTGGGCGTCGCCCGCGTATGCGACAATCTCGAATCCAACCATCGAGATTTCTTCTTTGGTTGCCATATTGCGTTCCTTTCACATATGAACCAACGGAGAGCATCGCGTCCGGGCATACGCGCTGCGCTGTGTATGGCAGGAACATTAACATTCAAACAAAAAAGAACAGCGCAAAACGTAATTTCGAGCTATGAACGGTTGCTTTTCACCCGTGAACGGTTTTTAAACCAATCTGAACATTCTCGAACACAATTAGCGGCAACCCAAACAGGTCCGCACCCTAGCGTACATCGTGCACCGTATCGCCCGCTACGAGCACGCCGGGGATCAGCATGTGTTCCACGCCAGGCGCAACGCCCTCGGCGCCGGCGATCTTGTCGACCGCCCACATGCCGACACGCTTGTTATCAAAGCGCACCGTGGTCAGGCGACGATCGGGCACGATGTCGCCCAGGCTGTCATCGACACCCACCACGCTCACGTCCTCGGGCACGCGCTTTCCGCGCGACTCGAGCCCGCGAATGCAGCCGTAGGCCATGGCGTCGTTGGAGGCATAGATGGCCGTACAGGTCGGATCGTCTGCCAGAGCCTGACCGGCAGCATAGCCGCTCTGCGCCGTCCAATCGCCACGAATGAATCGCGGCGGCTCAATACCATGCGCGCGCAGCGTCTCGCGCCAGCCCTCCTCGCGCTGCATGCCCGAAAGCGAGCGCTCGGGGCACGAGATAAAGTGCACAGTCTTGTGCCCCTGCCCCAGCAAGTACTCGACCACCTGGCGCGAGCAATCGAACTGGTCGTTATCGACCGTCGAGCACAGCGGGTGCTCCAGCATGGTAACGAGCACCGTCTGCATACCGGGCAGCGGCTCAAAGGTGCCAAAGTCCGCCGGCATGCGGTTCATAATCACAACCATGCCATCCACCGGCAGTGCGCTCATGCGCGACGATGCGCTCTCGAGGGTATACGGATGCCCGTCTACTTTAGTGAGGGTGATGGCATAGCCATGTTTGTCGGCCGCGGCGGCAAAGCCCTCCATACGGTCGAGGTTGCCGGTGCCGGTAATGTTGAACATGGCGACGCCGACAGTCTTAAACTTGCCGCGGCGCAGCGATCGACCGGCAAAATTGGGGCGATACCTCAGCTCGCGCATGGCGGCACGCACGCGCTCCTTGGTCTCGGGGCGCACGCTGGGCGAATCGTGCACCGTACGCGAGACTGTCTGCTCCGAGACGCCCGCGAGACGCGCCACGTCCTTAACGGAAACCGATTTTTTAACAGCGGCCATAGGTCGATCTTTCTATGTCAACGATGCCATTGGTGGCACCCTACGCAGTCAAATGAAACGTCTTTAAGTATATCTAACGCCTCCTCCGCCATACGCTCACCACCCAAAACCTACCGTTCACCGACATTTTTGCTTCCCCGAACGGCTTTTGTAGTCCAAATGTTAACGTTGCCATTGTGCAAACACAGAGCCACCGGGCGGCTCAAACGTTTACGCATAAGGAATCGACGGTTCGCAGGCACAGGAACCATCAGTTCGCGTCTTTTTTTGTGTCGCAAAATGGCAACGTCAACATTTTGGCAACCGAACGCCAAAAGTTACCATCGTTGCTAACCCACCGACTCTTAGGAGCATTGCATGGAGCAACTCATCGCCATCATCGAAAAGGGCCAACCCTTTTTCAACGCGATCGCCCGCAACAAGTACCTCAAGGCGATCCGCGACGGCTTTATCTCCGTCATCCCCATCATCATCTTCTCGTCCATCTTCTGCCTGGTAGCCTCGGTCCCCAACATCTGGGGTTTCTACTGGCCCGATGACATCAACAACGCCCTGTGGAAGTGCTACAACTACTCCATGGGCATCCTGGCCATCGCCTGCGCCGCCACCACGGCCAAGCACTTCGCCGACGCTCAGAACCGCGACCTGCCCAAGAACAACCAGATCAACTTCATCTCGTGCATGTGCGCGGCCATCATCGGCTTCTTGCTCCTTTCGAGCGACACGATCGCCACGGACGCCGCCAGCGGCTTCAACACCACCTATCTTGGTTCCAAAGGCCTGCTGACTGCCTTCATCGCTGCATTTGTGACCGGCATCATCTACAAGTTCTTTATTAAGCGCAACATCACCGTCAAGATGCCCGAGCAGGTTCCGCCCAACATTTCGCAGACCTTTAAGGACATCATCCCCTTCTCCGTCTGCATCACCGTCTTTTGGGTCTTTGACATCGTCTTCCGCGCTGCCTTTGGCTTCTGCTTTGCCCAGGGCGTCATCCAGGTGTTCCAGCCCCTGTTCACCGCCGCCGACGGCTACATCGGCCTCGCTGTGATCTACGGTGCCATGAGCCTGTTCTGGTTCGTCGGCGTCCACGGCCCCTCGATCGTCGAGCCCGCCATCGCCGCCGCTCTCGTTGCCAACATGACCGACAACCTGGCTGCGTTCCAAGCTGGCCAGCACGCTTCCGCTGTCCTGACCCAGGGTGCCCAGTACTTCGTCGTCTGCATGGGCGGCACCGGCGCCCCGCTCGTCCTGGTCTTTATGTTCTGCTTCCTGGCCAAGTCTCAGGAGATGCGCGCCGTCGGTAAGGCCGCCATCGTTCCGGTCTGCTTTGCCGTCAACGAGCCGCTGCTGTTCGCCGCACCCATCGTGCTCAACCCCGTCTTCTTTGTCCCGTTTGTCTTTGCCCCGATCGCCAACATCTGGATCCTCAAGATCTTTATCGACTTCTTGGGCATGAACGGCTTTATGTACACCCTGCCTTGGACCGTCCCCGGCCCCATCGGTACCATCATGGGCCTGGGCTTCCAGCCGCTCGCCTTTGTGATGCTCGCCCTTATCCTGGTCGTCGACTTTGTCCTGTACTATCCGTTCTTCCGTGCCTATGACGCCCAGAAGTGCGCCGAGGAGGCCGAGATCTCCCAGGAGGAGCTCGCCGCCAAGAACGCCGAGAAGGCCGCCAAGCTCAACGACGCCTTCCAGGGCAAGGCCGATGCCAAGAGCGTTGCCGCCGGCGCCGCGGCCGAGGCCGTGAAGGCCGACGCCCCCACCGCTTCCACAGCACCCGCTGCCGAGGCAACGACCGCCAGCGACCTCAACGGCAAGCGTGTGCTCGTGCTCTGCCAGGGTGGCGGAACCTCGGGCCTGCTCGCCAACGCGCTGGCCAAGGCTGCCAAGGAGCGCGGCATCAATCTGGAGACCGCTGCCGAGGCCTATGGCAACCACGTCGACATGCTCCCCGACTTTGACCTGGTCGTCCTGGCCCCGCAGGCAGCCAGCTACCTGGGCGACCTGCAGAAGGATTGCGAGCGCGTGGGCAACAAGTGCGTCGCCTGCCGCGGTAAGCAGTACATTGAGCTCTCCCAGAACGGCGACAAGTCTCTCGCCTTCGTCTCCGAGCAGCTTTCGAAGTAAGTAACGCCTAGGGCCAGCCGACCATCCAAGACCGGCTGGCCCTTCGATTTAGACGATTGGATCATCATGTCCGTTAACCCTGCTAGCGTCACCAACCCGCCTGCGCAGTTTCCCGAGGACTTTGTCTTTGGCGGCGCCACTGCTGCCTACCAGGTAGAGGGCGAGACCCGCACTCACGGTAAGGGCAAGGTTGCCTGGGACGACTTTCTGGAAGCCCAAGGCCGTTTCTCCCCCGATCCCGCTTCGGACTTCTACAACCAGTACCCCGTCGATCTGGAGCTGTGCGAGGAGTTTGGCATCAACGGCATTCGCCTCTCCATTGCCTGGAGCCGCATCTTCCCCAACGGCACCGGCGAAATCAACCCCGAGGGCGTCCAGTTCTACCACGATCTCTTCGCCGAGTGCCATAAGCACCATGTTGAGCCGTTCGTCACGCTGCATCACTTTGACACGCCGCTTCCCCTCTTTGAGAAGGGCGACTTCCTCAACCGCGAGACCATCGATGCCTTTGTGGACTTTGCCACCTTCTGCTTTAAGGAGTACGCCGACCAGGTGACCTACTGGTTCACCTTTAACGAGATCTGGGCCGACGCCTCCAACACCTACATCGAGGGTACCTTCCCCGGCGGCGTCAAAGCTCATCTGGCCGAGGCCTTCCAGTGCGAGCACAACATGATGCTCGCCCACGCCAAGGCCGTGCTGGCCTTCCACAACGGCGGTTTTAAGGGCAAGATCGGCGTCATTCAATCGCTGGAGTTTAAGTATCCGCTCAACGAGAACGACCCCGCCGACATCAAGGCCGCCAATAACGAGCACGTGCTGCAGAACCAGTTCTTGCTCGACGCCACCTTCCGCGGGGACTATGCTCCCGACACCCTCGAGTGCGCCAACCGCCTGGCTGCCGTCTCGGGCGGCGCCATCGAGATCCTGGACAAGGACCTCGAGATTATGCGCGAGGCCGCGCTCTACAACGACTACCTGGGTGTGAACAACTACCAGTGCCGTTTCCTCAAGGCTTACGACGGCGAGAACGACCTGCACCACAACGGTACGGGCGAGAAAGGCACCGGCCGCTGGCGCGTTAAGGGTATTGGCGAGCATGTGAACAAGCCCGGCATCCCCACCACCGACTGGGACTGGATCATCTATCCCGAGGGTCTGTTCGATCTGCTCGTCTACATTAAGCAGCGCTACCCCAACTACAAGCAGATCTTCATCACCGAGAACGGCATGGGCTACAAGGACCCCTACAAGGACGGTTTTGTGGACGACCAGCCGCGCATCGACTACATCGAGCAGCACCTTCGCTGGTTGCTCAAGGCCATAGAGGTGGGCGTCAACGTGGGCGGCTACTTCCTGTGGAGCCTGCAGGATCAGTTCTCCTGGACCAATGGCTACAACAAGCGCTATGGCTTCTTCTACGTAGACTTTGAAACCCAGAAGCGCACGCCCAAGGCAAGCGCCTACTGGTACAAGCACGTGGCGCAGACCCGTCGTCTGGACTAGCGACTTGCGACGAGCGGCATTGCCCCACTCACATAGCTTGTCCCCATTTCTCAGCCGGGGGCGGCGCGTCACACGGCGCGCCGCCCCCGGTCTTTTTGTGCAGGTCGGAAGCCGTTTGTCTCGATCTGTAACATCCAGCCGAGCTTTTCAGTCCCAACTGTTACAGATTGAGACAAACGTGGAGGCCGGGCCGAAATATCTAAATCTGTAACACTTAACCCGGTTTTGGACGTCTAGTTGTTACAGATTTAGATAAACGTGCGAGCCAATCCCTTCAATCTAAATCTGTAACAACTAGCTTGTGTTTTCGCCCCTAGCTGTTACAGATCGAGACAAATAAAATAGACCGGGCTGACAATCTCAGCCGCATGCCCCCTTTTTGGCCGCATTCCACCGATCAGATAAAGATCGTCATATACAGAGGTAGATATATCCTATGCCCTTCAGCCCTGAGCTGTTTTGGGTGAAGAACTATCTCTTCTCCGACTCGTCGTTCGAATCGTCTGCCGAAATCGTCAAGCGAGATTGTTGAATACGATTTGGAAGATTTAACTTCAACAGGAGTGACCCGCGGTTTTCCAGCCGCGTCTTCAAAGCCGCGCGAAACAAGAAAATCAATTTCACGCGTTCTGGGCCGACTCCCCTCTGTTTTGGAAGGCTCCTGCCAGCTGTAATAAAAAAGCGAATGCCCCAGACTCTTAAGCTGCTGCGCCACGATGTTCTCGATTAGCATTCCTTTATTAATTGAAATTCTTCCAAATTGAATGTCTCTATGAACATCCATAAGGTCCGGACCATCATCAAACGCCAAGCTCACGAGCAATCCCGTGTCCGCCATATAGCATTTAAGCGAAGACGCGTCCTCGTGCAGGCGGTAACCCACGCTCGGATCACTGCATAAATAGCAACGGTTAATCAGTCGCGCATCCTCAAGCCAGATTAACGCCGACTCATATGTCTCAAAACGTGACCCCTTCTCCAAGCTGTCAAATTTGAACCGTTTATTTGCCGCAGATAATTGACCCGGAATATCGTCATAAACCGTCCGCGCACGTCTAGCGTCCGAACCTCCAAACTTGGCAATGTCCTCCCTGTACAGTGCGATAATCTGCCGTTTAACCCTGTCGCATCCTCTAAAATCATTCTCTGCCACAAAGGAGTCGACCGACTGAGGCATACCACCGACAAGCATATACTCATCAAATAATCTCATGCACGTCGCATGAACGCCGTCCGGAAGCGCGGTCCGAGATTCGCGCGCTTTACGGATCTCTTCTGCATAAAGATCTTTTCCGGTCGCCCAAAGATACTCCTCAAAATCGAGGGGCTCGAGAGGGATTCTTTCTTCCTCTGACGGTATGACAATGCTATCGACATTCTTTTTGATGGAGACAAGAGAGCCTGTCTCGATGTAATCAAATCTGCCGTCTTCTACAAGATGCTTTATGTATTCGCGCGCGATGGGAAACCGCTGCACTTCATCAAAAATGACCAGCGACTCTCTCGGTTCGAGGGCCTTACCATACTGCAGCTGAAGCATGCGTAAAAAAAGATCGACATCTTCACGATGGTTCAGAAATATATCGAGCGTGGCTTTGCTAGCAGCCGAAAAGTCAATGTACAGATAATCCTTGTATTCATTTTGCGCGAAGCACTTGACGAGCGTCGTTTTGCCAACGCGTCTTGCACCCTCAATAAGCACCGCAGTGCGCCCTTGCGAGCGTTCTTTCCACTCCTGCAGACGATCATATGCCTTCCGTTTAAACATAATCTCACCTCAGCATAATTTACGTGCTAGTTTACAAAAATACCGACCTTCAGATATATCTAATAATACAAAAATACCGAGCTTTAAATGAGCTTATAGCTACAAAAATACCGACTATTGCATTGGTCTAAACATACAATAATACCGAGCTTCATGTATAACGGATGCTATGCCGCACCGTTAAAACAGCTGCACCTCTCACAAAGGGAAACCTGCAATCTGCACGCGTACCTATTTATGCATCGTGATGACGCAAATTCTCTGCAATGGCAGGGGCAGAAGTATCACCCGCAGCACGAGCTAGCAAATGACCTGCGTGTGCTCCTCGATGGCGGCGCGGTCCTCGTCGGCAATATCCGGCTCGCACACCACGGCGTCCAAGCTGTCCAGGCGGCAGAAGGTGTAGAAGTCGCGTTTGCCGATCTTGCTGGAGTCGGCGATCAGATAGCGCGAGTCTGCCTTGCTAAAAGCGAGCTGCTGGATACGGCCCTCGTCCATGTTGGACGTAGACACGTCACCGTCCAAGATGCCGTTGGCGCCGATAAACGCCGCATCGATGCCCAGCGCGCGCAGGGTATCCTCGGCCGTTGGTCCCACAAAAGCGGCGGTGCGGCGACGGTACATACCGCCCACGAGGCACAGCTCGCAGTCTTCGCGCGCCTCGAGCAGGTTAAACACCGAAAGCGAATTGGTCACAATGCGCAGGCGAAACGTCGGCAGCATCGAGGCCATCTGCTCAACCGTGGTGCCCGTGCCCAAAAAGATGGTCGAGCCCTCCTCGATAAGCTCCACAGCACGGCGTGCGATCTGCAGCTTTTCCTCGGCATGCTTGGTGCGCTTTTCACTGTGCGAATACTCATGGCGCAACATGGCGTGGGGACGGCCCTGCGCACTGCGGGCTCCGCCGTGCACGCGCTCGATCTCGCCCAGGCTCGCAAGCTCCTCAAGGTCGCGGCGGATCGTCATGTCCGAGACACCTAACGCATCAGAAATCTCTTTTACCGAGACCGTCCCCTGTTCCTCGAGCAGCTGACGAACCTTATCCTGTCGCTCTGCCTTAATCACGATGAATCCTCGCCGTTCTTTGCGCGCATATCATTCAAACAGTAACGAACAAATTGTATCAGACTCGTACGCGTCAAAAATGAACGCCCGCACAGCTCCAATCATCACTTTTTTGAGAAAAATACCCCCAGCTTTAGTGGGGTGTAGTGATAATCTTGCCTGTTCGCGCTACAGTTTGTCCGAAATATCTCGATGTTAGGAACCAAATGATCACTTCCGAGCTTTTCGGCACCGCGCCGTGCGGTACCCCCGTTCATCGCTACACCCTCAACGGTCCCGAGATCTCCGTTCGCATTATGGACTTTGGCGCCACCGTGCTGGGCATCGACGTGCCCGACATCCCCGGCAACGTGCGCGATGTGGTGCTGGGCTTTGATAAGCTCGAGGATTACTTTGACAACCCCGCCTGCTTTGGCGCGACCATCGGCCCCGTGGCAAACCGCACCGCAGGCGCCACGATCACCATCGACGGCACGGACTGGCATATGCCCGCCAACGAGGGCGCCAACAACCTGCACAGCGATCTTGAGCACGGTTTGCACAAGCGCGTATGGGATGTGGAGCTCGACGAGCTCCACAATGCCGTGCGCATGACTATCTCGCTCGAGGACGGCGAGCTGGGACTTCCCGGCAACCGCACGTTTACGGCCGTGTTTACCGTTACGCGCACCGGCGTCTTCCGCATCGATTATGGCTGCGAGAGCGACCGCGCCACCTACGTGTCCATGACCAACCACACGTACTTTAACCTTGCAGGCCATAACGCCGGCATGGACTGCGAACATTTCTTTGTCGCCAACGCCGCCCACTACCTGCCCATTAACGAGCAGAACATCCCCACCGGCGAGATTGCTCCGGTCGAGGGAACACCGTTTGACTTTCGCGAGCTTCGCCCCGTCGCACCCGGCATGGAGGCCGACGACCCGCAGATCAAGCAGGCCCGTGGCTACGATCACTGCCTGTGCATCGATGGCTATCAGTACGGCCGCAACCTGCGCCGCGCGATGCACGTCGAGGAGATGTGGACCGGTCGTGAGATGGACTACTACACCACTGCCCCGGGCGTGCAGCTCTACACCGGCAACTGGCTGGGCGACGAGCACGGCAAGGACGATGCCAACTATGGCTGGGGCGCCGGCTTTGCCCTCGAGGCCGAGATGTACCCCGACACGCCGCACCAGCCTCTGTTCCCGCAGGGCATTGTGGGCCCGGGCCATCCCTACAGCAATGTGATCGAATACCACTTTATGAGGCACTAAGCCCGCAACGCGACATATCGCACAGCAGCGCCCGCCGGCACCACCGCCAGCGGGCGCTTTTTCATCTTTTAGGCTCGTTTTTTCTGTGACTGTATGAGTGACATATCAAAACTATGCCCATTTACTACGTTTAGCCCGGGATGCTCGACCATGCACCGGTTTTTGTTACATTTGTGAGCAGTATACCTGCGGTTTTGTTTATCTCAAATTCGACATACTCGACGATAGCCAATCAAACGTAGTAAATGGGCATAGTTTTTGACAGGCGGCATCGCGCGCGTCCCTCGCAAGGGCAAAATGATCCGTTTTCCTCCGTCCCCAAGGGATCAGTTGAACAGATTGCCAATGGGGTCGGGGGCGGAACTGGGGAGATAGCGGATTTCTAGCTCTATGCCGAGCTTTTGCAACTCTTTGAAGGCGGCGATGTCCGTATCGTCTACGGCAATGGTAGGCGTTGCAGAGCGCTTGCCCTCCCCTGCCTGCATATGGCCAATGCTGATCTTGGTTATTGGCACACCACCCTTAACCAGCGCGAGCGCATCGGCGGGTGAGGCCACTATGATCAAGATCCATTGACGCGGCGTTGCGGTATGAATGATGTCGATAGTCCTTTGCACCGAGAAAAACCGCGTCCAAACGCCTTCTGGCACCGCCACCCTCATTGGTGCCCATTGGCGCGAATCCGCCGCGATCTCATCGTTGACGATTAGGACAAGGTTGGAACCCACGGCTTCGTTCCACAGCTCAACGTCTTGCCCGTAAATGAAACGGTCATCGATACGCGTAAGAAGAATCTTGGGTTGAGCCATGGCTGCCCCATTCTGTTTGAGACCCATACGAGCGGGACGTCGACCACCAACTCAACGGCAGGTCAAGTAACAAATGGGCACTGCAGACATCACGCCTCTAATATTAGTGCATTTAAAGTGAGAAAAGCCGTCAGAACACTTGCGCGGATGTGCGATGTCCCGTATCATAGACAGCCGTTGACGCCTCAGTTGCGTCATCATATGGCCGCCAGCGTAGCTCAGTTGGTAGAGCACCGCTCTCGTAAAGCGGGGGTCACCGGTTCGAGCCCGGTCGCTGGCTCCATTACACAAGATAGCCGCCTTCGGGCGGCTTTTTTGTTGCCGATTTTGAGTGCGTGCGCGCCAATCCAAACATCGCCACGTCAACGGCGGCCCACTCGGTGGACTTCGGGTTTAATGCTTAGGGGCGGGGATTTACCAAAGTGAAATCTTAATGAAAAGAAACCCAGCTGCAACAATTGCCATGGTGAGGGCTCAAATTGGGCAAATAGATCTAAAATAGTCACAATATACAAATGTCGAGAGATATTGGCGATATAGATGAAAAGAACTAAGGGTTTTCTTTTGTTGGTAATGATGCTGCTCGGACTGTTCTGCCTGAGTGGCCCTTCTTGGGCCGAGGCTGCCTGTCCTGAAGGTGAGCCTCAGCAGTCTTATACGGGCAGCCTGCTGATAACTGCTAAGGAGGGCGATGCCGACTCTCAGTCTGGGGTAAATCCCCTTGCCACTTTTGAGGGGGACGGCGGAACGGTCAAGCTTGACCATATTGGTAGCGGGATTTTGAGGTGGCAAGTTCTTCCGGACAAAATTGCGAACGATCCCTTCTCTTTTGCTGGAACGATATATCTATACAAGGTTGTGAGCGGAAAACAAAAATACGTCGATTGCTATCCGACAAACGGGTCTGGAATTGCATTCACCGGCATTTCGGGGCAGATTGATACACATGTACGAAAGGGAACCTATGTGGTGCGTTGGGTTGGAGCTGCTGCAGGCCCGATATGGATTGCGGTCTTGCGCCCCGATGTCCAAATAGGTTTCTCTCTCTAGACGGGAAGTTGCTCATGGACGCCATATATGACGGAGATGACTGGGTCGATCATTATACTTGGCGCCTGGTCGGCTCGAACGACAATGGGGATGTGGTGTTTGATGGACTATGTCCAAAGCATCTCCATCCTTTTGTCTCGTCGCTAATTGAGAGTTCCGCTCGTGTTGCCCCCTACAGCTCGGCATCGCTTCATGATACGGACGTTTTGAAGACCATAAGGGAATCAATTGACGAGGGAACGATGAGCGGCCCGCTGTTTTCTCGGCTTGTGGGGCTAGATGAGATTGGCTCGAAACGACTGCTTGCGGGCGAAAAAGTGGAACTCACTTATCGGTCGATGATTTCAATCCTGCGGCTAGCCGATGTTCTTCGCAAATAAATGAGGCTTCCCTATTCAAAAAACCGAAAACCCCGCCAAACGTGATTTCCCTAGGGAAAAAACGCTTGGCGGGGTCCTGGCGTGTTTTCCCTAAGGGGATCACGCCATCAGACGAACAGCTCAACCGAGCAGTTCGCTACTCCTCCCAGTAAGCGTCTGCAAGCAGCTTAAAGCAGATCTTCTTGACCGGCTGCGCGCCATCGCCCGGGAACTCGAGTGTGGGCATGTGAGGCTCGCCGGCAACAAACAGCGCAAACTTGTCGTCGGCAAGATCGCCGGCGATCGACGCGTCGGAATCGACCAGATCGTAGTCATCGTTCTCGTCAAACTCCTGGACCAGCGTCAGGCTACCCGTAGCGACCTTAAAGGCCTCGCGACCCTCGACATCAATCTGCAGGTCGTGATAGCGCTGATGCGTCTCATAGTGAGCCTCGGCCTCGGGGCGCGTCGTGGGAGCCATGACGTTCGCAAAGACCTTGTCGCCCAGAATCGGATGGCTGCCGACCTCGAGCTCCGCCGGATCGTTCTCCTCGAGCCAATCGATCAGCACGTCGAGGCCCTTGAGCATTCCGCGGTATTCCTCGATATCGCCCAGTGCACCGTAAATCATCTAAATCCCCTCTCGGATCGTTTCTTTGGCGGCTACTCGGCAAACGCGTTACCGACGCTGTTGCCACCCACATACGTCTCGACCAGGCTAAGGTCGGGATTGAACACGACAAAGTCGGCGTCGCGCCCCGGCATAATGCTACCGCACTTGTCATCGGCTCTAACCACAAGCAAGCAACCGATGCCGGGGCCGACGCTCAAGCTCTTACAGCTCGGTTACGACAACGCCATTGTAGACCTCATCCCAACGATCCATAACCAAGTGGCCAGTCATGGGATCCATGGCATTGAGCTTGCCACAGGTGTTGGCGGTACGTAGCACCGTCTCGTCATCCGCGCCAGCAGCAATCGCATGCGCGAAGCCGGCGATAGTGGAGTCGCCAGAACCCGTAGCGTTAACGGCAGGAATATCGGGGGTCTTTGCGCGGAACGCGCGGCCATTGTGGAAGCCAACGGAGCCGGCAGCGCCCATGGACACGACGACCCAGGGGATATCGGAGAAGCGGGCGTCAGAGGCGAGCGCGGCGCGGAGCTCGTCCACATCGTCGGTGGTAAAACTCGTGCCCAAAAGGCCGTTGATCTCGGTCAGGTTAGGCTTAACCAGCTCGGGCTTGACCTCGGACTTGAGCGCAGCCTCGAGCGATGCGCCCGAGGTATCGAGCAGCACCTTGGCGCCGGCGTTCTCGGCAATAGCCGTGATCTTGGCATAGTAGTCCGCCTCGACGCCGCGGGGCAGCGAACCCGAGATGGTAACGACATCGGCCTTGCTCGCAAGCTCGGCGAACTTGGCGGTAAAGGCATCGAGCTCCTCGGGGGCAATCGTCGGGCCGCTCTCGAGCAGCTCGGTCTGGTTGCCGGCGTGAAGGATGTTGAGGCAAATACGAGTCTCGCCCTTGATGGGTACAAAATCATTCTTAATGCCGTTGGCATCCATGAGCTCGGCCATGTAGGCGCCCATGTGGCCGCCGAGCAGACCGGTTGCCACAACGTCGTCGCCCAGCTGACCCAGGACGCGGGCCACGTTAAGGCCCTTGCCGCCGGCGGTCTTTTCGGGCGTCACGCGGTTGACGTCGTCGATAATGAGCTCATCGAGCTGATAGCGCGTATCGACAGACGGGTTCATCGTAACGGTCAGGATCATTTCTAGCTCCTTATCTCGCAGGCTCCTTGTGCCTCGCGATACGAGTCGACTAAACGGAATTACAGAATCTCAATCGTGAACGAGCGAACGACGGTCTCCTTGGGCTTGGCGACAAGGCAGCCGCGCTTATGCTCAAGCACGTCGTCCTCATCGGAACAGGTCGAAAGGCCGCCCCAGGGCTCAACTGCCACAAAATCACCCTCGGGCTTACTCCACACAATGAGATACGGGAAGCCCTCAAAGCTCAGGCGGACGCCCTTGTCCTCGCCCTTCTTGGAAAGCGTGACCTGGCGGCTCTCGAGCACGTCAAAGATGGTCTCCGCAAAATCGAAGAGCTCATGCGACAGAGGCAGCGTCTTTCCCACCATGGGGTTCTTGGAGCGGTTTGCCACGTCAATCAATCCAGTCGAGGGAACGGCGGTGCAGAGCTCCGCATCCTCGTCTTTCTCAAAGCGCAACTCGTAGTCCGTATAGGCCTCGCCCTCATCGAGCGGGCACCTAAAGCCGGGATGACCGCCGATAAAGAACGGCATGTCCTCGGTTCCCTCGTTGGTCACCTCATAAGAGACGCGCACGGCATCCCCCTCTAGCGTATAACGAGCGACAAGCTTAAACGGGTACGGATAATCGCTCAGCAGCGCGGCGTTATCCTCCGAAGCCAGGCACATCGCCAGCTCGTTCTCGCCTTGGCTCAGCAGCTTCCACTCCTGCTTGCGCGCAAAGCCGTGGCGAGCGAGCTTTACATGATGCCCGGCAAACGTCATGGCGCTGTTGTCGCGCAAGCCTCCGCAAATCGGGAAGCAAATCGGTGCCTGGCCGGACCACACTGCGGGGTCACCCTGCCACAAATACTCGCGACCGTCAGCCTCGATCGAGGTAAACGAACCGCCAGCCGTGGACACCTTAATAGAAATCGAATCGTTGGAGAGAGCGTATTCCATTGCCCATCCTTTCGAACAACTGCTTTTTGCTCGCAAGAACCCGTCTCGGCCCTAACCAAAGGACAAACCCGCACGTTCATCGATGCGTCCGGTATCCTAGCCATGCAACGGGGTACCATACAGACATTGATGCAATTACAGCTGAAAGGTCTTCTTATGCGAACCATCATCCTCTACGCCTCGCGCCATCACGGCAATACGAAAAAGCTCGTGGACGCCATCGTCGAGGCGCACCCCGAAATCGATACCCTCGATGTGAAGTCACTCGGTAAAAACGAGTACCCAGACCTGCACGAATATCATCTGATCGGTGTCGCCACGGGCATCTATTACTCCGAGATCGACAAGGACATGGCACGCGTGCTCACGAACGTGCTGCAGCCGCAGGACAAGGTGTTTGGCCTTATGACCTACGGTGGCAAAAACAAGTGGTACGGCAAGGATATCGATGGCATCTGCCGCATGAGGCAGGCCATCTTTATGGGTGTCTACGGCTGCCCCGGCTTTGATACGTGGGGGCCGTTCAAACTCGCCGGCGGTGTCCAAAAGGGACACCCGACCGCTGAGGAAATTAAGGGCGCCGTCGACTTCTTCGACAAGATCGAAGACGAGTATGGCGACATCATCGTCGAAGAGTACGCCAAGCGCGAGAAGCGTCTAGCATACGAGAAGGAGCATCCTGCAGGAGGCCTGGTGGCCGGCGTCAAGCGCACGGCAAAGAAGATCGCTAACAAGCTGTAACTGTGAAGGTGCTTTTGAGCGTTTAACCCATACGGCGGGTCCGAGCAGATTCGGGCCCGCCGTCTTTTTCTATCGCTACTCGGTAAAGGCGTTGCCGACGCTCTGGCCGCCAACATACGTCTCGACGAGGGTGAGCTCGTGGTCGAACACGACAAAGTCGGCGTCGCGACCCGGCATGATGCTGCCGCACTTATCCTCGATGTGCGCGGAGCGTGCCGGCACCTCGGTTGCCATGCGAATGGCGATATCGGCGCTGGCGATGCCCCAGTCGACGATGTTCTTGACACCCTGGGCAAGCGTGAGCACCGAGCCGGCAATGCTCTTGCCGTCGGCGAGCCAGCACAGGTTGTCCTTCATGATGACGTCCATGCCGCCGCTGGTGTAGCTGCCCTCGGGCATGCCGCCGCAGCCCAGGCAGTCGGTGATGAGCACCGTGTGCTGCCAGCCCTTGGCCTGCAGCAGCGCCTTGATGGCGGCAGGGTTCACGTGCTTGCCGTCGCAGATGATCTCGGCGTAGGTCTCGGGGGTGGTCATGGCAGCGCCCACAACACCGGGCTCACGGTGATGCAGACCGCGCTGGCCGTTATAGGTGTGCGTAAAGCAGCTGGCACCAGCATTGATGGCGGCGACGCACTCGTCATACGTGGCATCGGAGTGACCGATGCTGGTCACGACACCCTTCGAGTTCAGAGCAGCAGCATAGGCAGCAGCGCCATCGCGCTCGGCAGCCATGGCGCTCTTAACGATACGACCGCCGGCAGCCTCCTGCCACTCGTCAAAGACCTCCTCGGAGGGGTCGATCAGGTAAGCGGGGTTCTGTGCGCCCACGTGCTTCATGGTAAAGAAGGGGCCCTCCAGGTAGATGCCCTGGATACGGGCACCGCAGAAGTCAGGGCCGCGGCCCTCGTCAGCCTGAGCGATGGCGGCGCAGGCGTCCTTGATCTGCTCGACGCCATCGGTGAACGTCGTGGGTAGCCAGCTGGTGGTACCGCGACGGGCGAGCTCAGTCGAGCTGATATCGATACCCTCGGGGTCGTTATCGGTAGTTGAGTGGTTGTAGAAGCCATGGATGTGGGTATCGACCATACCCGGTGCGATCCACGATCCCGTGTAGTCCTTGATCTCGCAAGAGGGCTCGTCGGCCTGCCAGGCGCCAAAGACGCCATCCTCGACCATAAGATAGCCGCCCAGCTGCGGACCTGCCGGCAAGAAGAACTTGTCAGCCTTAATTGCGTACGTGCTCATATGCACTCCTTGCTTCTAAAGCAGTTGACTGTGGTGATGCTTATACCCGGTCCAAGTGAAAACAAAAAGCGCCCGCCCGCCGTTATGAGCGGACGGGCGCCCTTACAGGGGGGACGCGATTAAGCGGTGAAGGGGTGAATCGTTACGCCCTTAACCACGCGGTTGACCGTGCCGGTGGGGCTCGGCGTATCGGGCGTGTTGCCCACGCGCACGGAGTTGAGCAGGCTGATGGCCTGGGCAAACATCACGAACGGCAGGGCAAGGTAGCCCTCGGGGAGTGCCTCATAGCCCTTAAAGGTGAAGGACTCGCCCTCGTAGACGGTAGCGCCATCCTGCTGAACGGCAACGGTGTGCTGAGCGATCTTGTCGCCACCGATCTCGTTGAGGATGTCGATATCATACTGACGGGTGTAGGCATCGTTGTTGACGAACACGAACACGAGGGTCTTGTCGTCGACGAAGGACTTGGGTCCGTGACGATAACCCATAGAGGTGTCGTAGGAAGTAGCGACCAGACCGTGAGCAAGCTCGAGGATCTTGAGCTGGCTCTCCTGGGCAAGGCCACCGAAGGAGCCGGAACCCAAGTAGGTCACGCGGTTGAAGTCGCCAGCCAGGTAATCGGCAACCTCGGACTCGCGAGCGATGACCTCCTCGCCCATCTTGGCGATGGTCTCGACCCACTCGGCCTTCTGCTCGTCGGAAGCCTCGTCAAAGATGAGGGTAGAGAGCAGGGTCATGCAGGTGTAGGAACCGGTCATGGCGAAGCCCTTGTCGTTGGCGCGCGGGATGAGCAGCGTCAGCGCATTGGGGTCATCAGCGGACTCGACAGCGAGCTTGCCCTCGGGAGCGCAGGTGATGTTGAGGAACTTGACGTTGTGGACGAGCTCCTTGGCAACGGCGACGGCGGCAAGGCTCTCGGGGCTGTTGCCGGAGCGGGCAAAGGAAACCACGAGCGTGGGATCCTCGGCGCGCAGGAAGTCGCGCGGGGCGCTCACGATGTCGGTCGTGGCGATGGGCTTAAAGTCGTAGAGATCAGTGTTGCCAGCGCGACGCAGGTACGGGGCGCAGGTATCGCCAACGTAGTCGGACGTACCGGCACCGGTGAAGACAACGGACAGACGGCCCTCGCCCATAGCGCGAGCCTCGGCCAGAAAGGCCTCGATGGCCTCCTTGTTCTCGCGATAGATGTTGAGCGTATCACGCCAAAGCTCGGGCTGCTGAGCAATCTCAGCCGTGGTGATCTGGGCGCCGAGCTCGGTGAGCTCCTCGACACTCTTCTCGAACATTTCTAATACCTCTCTCTAGAAGTAATCCTCTGACGTGCAATTATACACTTCGGTTGGTTATCTGGTAGTAACCAGTTAAATACAAAGAATCATCATATGGAAACGATGCCAACACTAGTCGCTACGCTGGTGGTAAACCATGTATTTAAACTGATCGGCACGAGCAACCGAGAGCGTATACTCCACAACCTCGTTTGACTCGTTATACGTAGTCCTAACCAAATCGAGCACAGGCGAGCCCTCGACAATTTCCAAAAGGTGGGCATCGGTGGGACGGGCTATGCTCGCATAGAACTCCTCTTCGGCCACACGTATTTTTTGCTGAAAGTCTTGCTCAATCACATCGTAAAGCGGCTTACGCTCCAGCAGCGGTCGCTTTAGGGACAGAAATTGACGAACCGGTAGATAGCTGCGTTCGACCATCATGGGCATGTTGTCGGCAGAACGAAGGCGCTTGAGCTTAAAAATGCGATCACCGATACGCAATCCCATATGCTCGGCCAGATTCTTATCGGCCTCCATCTCGCAAAACTCGAGAATCGTGGTCTCGGGGTCACGACCCATCGCGCGCATCTGCTCGGTAAAGCTGTAGGACTGCATAAGATTGGTTGCCTTTGCCGAACGGTCGGTCACAAAGGTACCGCGACCGTGCTGCCGAACCACCAGTCCTAAACGCTCCAGTTCCTGCAGAGCCAGGCGTACCGTAGTGCGCGAGAGACCATAGCGCTCCGAAAGTTCGCGCTCGGAAGGAATCATGTCACCGGCGCGATATTCATGGTCAATCTTTTCGGTCAGAATATCGACCAGCTGATCGTACAGCGGTTGCTTACGCGCTCCGATCGCCATCCTATCCTCCCTTTTGCTCGAATTCGGCTAACTACCTAGGGTGTTAAGCATTATCTGTCTGCCACACCCGAATCATCAAGAAAACAAAAGCCGCGCGCTCTTTCGAGCACGCGGCTTTTAACATACACATGGCTTAAGGGGTCGGGGTGTGAGCCGCGTAGGGACACACCCCTCAAGCTAGAGCCTTACCAGATGCTCGGCCAGAGACCAAGCGGGCCAGCGCCCAGGATGCCAAGGACGAAGAGCAGAAGAATGCCCTTGGTCGGGGTCCAGCTGTGCTTAGCGAACATGTAGTAAAGCAGCAGCGTAAGCATAAGCGGGACGAGCTTGGGGACGATGGTGTTGAGGGTGTCGGCAACAGAGAAGTTGACCGGATCCTCGGTGACGGTACCGTAGGTAACGGACTCCATGCCGTTGCCCAGATCGGTGACGCCGCACTCGACAGCGTTGCCGTCGGCATCGGAAGCGGTGAGGGCGTTGCCGTCCTTATCGGTCATGGCGATGGTACCGGCCTCAGCGGTCTCGGTATCGATGCCCTCCATACCGGTGAAGTTCTCGGCCTCCTTCTCGGAGACGATCACGGTAGTAGCGGAGAGGCCACGGGTGGTGCCATTGGGGATCTGGAGGTTGATCTGGGTGCCACCCATGGTGACGACCAGGCAACCGACGACGAAGACGCCCATGATGGAAGCGGCACGCGTGAAGGCCTGCATGTTGGCGGTCAGAGCGTCAATAGCGCTGGTGCCAAGCTTGTAGGACCAGTTCATGAGCCAGAAGCGCAGAGCGAACTGGACGACGTTGAAGATCACCAGGAAGATGATCGGCGCAGCGGCGTTGCCGTTGATGGCCATGTTGGAGGTGATGCCGGCCGTGATAGGCACGAGCGTCAGCCAGAACAGGGCGTCACCGATACCACCGAGCGGGCCCATTGCGGCGACGCGGACGGCGCGGATCGTGGGGATGTCAACCTTGTTCTGCTCGAGCGAAAGCACGATGCCCATAACAAAGGTGACAAGGAACGGGTGAGTGTTGAAGAACTCCAGGTTGTGGCTCATGGAAGCCGCGAGGTCGTTCTTGTTGGTGTGGATCTTCTCCAGACCGGGGATGATGGAGTAGAGCCAACCGGCGGCCTGCATACGCTCGTAGTTGAACGAGGCCTGCAGGAAGCAGGAGCGCCAGGCCATCTTGTTGAGGGTCTTCTGGTCGAGCTGCGGAGCAGGAGTGAGATCCTCGTAGTGCTCCGGGATCACATACTCATTAGATGCCATCTTCGAAGTCACCTCCGTCAGAAACAGCTGCACCCTTCAGCTCGGTCTGCTGCTGGAAGTCCCAGAAAGCGATGCCGAAGCCGATGAGAGCGAGGATGAGCAGAGCAGGGGTTGCCAGAGAATCGTTGGCAACGGTGATGAGCGCGAGGCCAAAGCCCATGAGGAAGAAGCCCCACATATCGCGGTTCATCATAACCTTGAGCAGGACGGCGAAGCCGACGAAGCGCATCATGCCGCCTGCAGCGGAGAGACCGGTCTGCAGCCAAGTCGGGATGGCGGAAGCGATGGTCTGACCGATGGTGGCGCCAGCGATGAAGAACAGGGTGACGACGACGGCGAAGATCAGGCCGAGCAGAGCCATGGCGAAATAGTTCAGACGCTCGATACCCTTGGTGTCAGCGTTGTGAGCCATGTTGTCCGCAGAGGACATGAGCGGCGACATAAGCGTGAAGACCAGGGTAACGCCGAGCTGACCAAGCAGAGCGAACGGAATGGCAAGGCCGACTGCCGCGTTGGGCTCGAGGCCCGTAGCGATAGCGAGAATGGCTGCCATGATGCCGCCGATGACGGCGTTAGGCGGCTGAGCGCCTCCGATCGGCATGTTGCCGATCGTCATGAGCTGATAAGTACCACCCACGAGAAGACCGGTGTTGAGGTCGCCAAGGATAAGACCGATGACGGCGCCGGTGACGATGGGCTGATAGAGAGACTCGAGGAAGTTGAACTGGTCGATTGCCGCGACGAACGTGACGATGAAGACCAGAGCGACCTGGATGATCGAGTATTCCATCTTGCTCCTCCTTTCAAAATGTATGTACGCACTTTGGATTTCACGTACAGAATGTCAGGGTTTCATTCCTGACAACGTGGATCATGAGGATTACGAGAAGAGCTTGCTCGTGTCCTCAACAGGCGTGCTCGGAACGCGCCTGATCTCCAACTCCACCCCCAATTCCTGCAGCTCTTTAAACGCAGCGACATCCTCGTCGTTAACTGCGACGGAGGTGGCGACTTGGCGCTTTCCTTCCGACATGTGCATGTTGCCGATGTTTACCTTCTTTATAGGCACACCGCCCTTGACGAGCGTAAGCACGTCTTCCGGTGTTTCGGCCACGATGAAGATCTTCTGGCGCGGGCTCGCCTTGCCAATGACGTCGATGGTCTTCTGCAGGGAGAAGAAACGCGTAGCGACGCCGGCGGGAGCGGCCATCTTCATGAGGTTCTGACGCATGGTGTTGGTCGACACATCGTCGTTGGCGACGAGGATGAGGTTGGAGCCCAGGGTGGAGTTCCACTGGGTCGCGACCTGACCATGAACCAGTCGGTTATCGATGCGGGTAAGAAGAATGTTGGGTTCTGCCATGTTGATCAGCTTCCTTTCGTTGATTGCTGACGACAGTTACTTAATCTCCTGAATCGCGTAACGCGAAACATCTACGACGGCACCGGATCGGACTTTGATCTGGACCTTTTCGCCTTCGATGCCTTTGACGGTTCCGTAGATACCGCCGGCGAAAAGAACCTCCTGACCCGGCTTGAGCTCCGTGTGCAGCTCCTTGAAGTACTTCTGCTTCTTCTTCATGTTGATTTGCGACCAGATGGTGTAAATCAAGCCCATGATGACAAGCAGGCCCAAAAGAGCGACCGAGGAACTCAGAACACTGGCTCCGAAATCGGCCATTAGATGCCGTCCTCGTCGCCGAAGATATCCTCTTCCTCGGCACCAGCGACGGAAGCGACCGTCTGGGCGGTGATGCCCGTCTGGCCAACGGTCACGGCCTGCTCGCCAAGCTCGGCGAGCGTGGCGTTGCCGCGGAGGAACAGAAGCTCAATAACCATGGGAAGGTTAGTTCCAGTCAGAATCTCGACGTTGTCGACATCCTGGGCAATCATCATTGCCTGGTTGAACGGGGTACCACCAAGCAGGTCGGTAAAGACGAGCACGCCATCGCACTCCTCGCGCATGGCGGTAATAGCGGCGCGGAGATCCTCACCGTAGGAAGCAGCCTGGTCGCCCTCAAAAGGAACGACGGTAAAAGCGGGCTGGTCGCCAGCGACCATAGCGATAGCGCTTGCGAGGCCGGGTGCGAACTGTCCATGACCGGTAAGAATAAAGCCAACCATTCAAATTTCCCTTCCGAAGGTGTGTACGATCTGAGTCCGATGATGTTCGGAAGCCAACGGGCAATCGCCCTTAAAGCTTCTTGGAAAGCGTTCTTTGAGAACCAGTGGTCTCTCAACTGGTAGTAACCACGTAACGTGTTGTTGTCACTATATCACCACAGAAGAGGTTGCTTTCGTTGATTCATACAGTAAAACGTTTTTGCACCGTTCACGGTAAAAAACCGACCGTTTACCGCTCGTTAACACTTCTACCTGCGGTTTTGAAACCGTATCGAAATACTTTGACGAAAGATCGGAACTTTTTTCGTGTCTAAACAACGCAGGGTGGCTAAAAATGGCGTGTAGAAAAAATGCAGGTCATTGTGAAGATTTGTGAATTGGTCTTTTTGACTTAATACCAGTTAGAACCAGTTTCGATATTATCGGTGAACGGTAGTTTTCGACCGTTCACCGGTTATTTGCAATCGTTTGCAGCCGTTTTCCCATATGAATTAGGGAGACCCGATGAAGCACTTGCGCGGTTGCAGGATATTTAGATACTCGTCCATCCCCCACGTGCCAAACTCTCACTCCCTAAATATGCCACAAGCTCTCGCTATTCGTCTCACAAACATTACTTACTCTTACTCTAATCTGTAATTGTTTATCGTTTATCATTAAGTATGATATAAGATACAAGTATCATCCAAGACATTGGTTGGAGGAGCTATGATCCGCTGGAACGTATCCAAATCGAATGAAGCCATCGACCGTGAACAGGCAATAGCCAAACTGAGGAAGCTCACTCGCTACTGCAAATGGGGCACAATCTGCACCATCGTGGCGCTCGCTCTGGGACTCCTCGCAGTCATTGCAATCTACGATCTACTCATATTGCCTAGCCTCTCCCAAGGGTTCTGTCTCCAATCCGTAGAGCTTGAGGCTAGCGAAGGGCCAATTCTCGCTCTCGTCGGCACCAATGAACAGACTCCTCTTATGCTTGTCGCGCACGACGGTCATACTGCCATAGGGAGCGGCATGATGGCATGCCTCGCGCTTGCCATCGCGCTAAGCGCATACAGGTTTTTCTCCGCCATTGAAAAGGCGGGCAGGCCCTTTGACCTCGAATGCATCCGCATACTACGTCAAGTAGGACATTTGTTCCTTATTGGCGGCGTTGCTGTGAAGCTTCTTGGTGCCATAGTCACGGGGCTGATACTCTCAGGATTTGGCGGCAACTTTACGGATGCGCTTGGTGGCCAGCACCTCGACCTCTCTATGGTCTTTGCAGGCCTGATTATTAGCCTGATTGCCAGCGTCTTCCAGTACGGGTGTATCCTGCAAAAACAAGATGACGAGTTGCTCTAGGGGGAATCCATGATTATTCTGCGGCTCGACCGCATGCTTGCCGAACGCAAGATTTCATCCAAAGAGCTTGCGGAACGCGTGGGTATCTCCCAGGTCAATATGTCGCGTATCAAGACGGGCAAGGTTTCTGCCGTGCGCTTTTCAACTCTTGACGCGATATGCCGGGCTCTCGACTGCCAACCGGGCGATGTGCTGGAATATATGCCTGACGATGAAGCCGATAACCTCTTTGGACTTAAAGATGAATAGCCATAATTAAGCCGCCAATCACGCCCTCAACGCAAAAAGCCCGCCAGAACGACGTTCTAGCGGGCTCAATCAGATATTTCGACTTCGTGCTCGAAAGCTCGGGCAACCTTTAAGCAAACAGGCCGTAGATGCTGATGTTGGCCTTGGCGTACAGGCCGTTGGCATACTCGGTCCACTTGGAGCTGGCGCTCGAGGCCTGCGAGGAGTACTGCTGATAGGCGGTGTAATAGGCGGTCATGGCCTGCTTATAGGTGGCACTATCGGCGGTAAAGGCATCGTTAGCGAAGGCCTTAGCGTAGGTGCTGTTCTCGTCCTTCCAGGTGCCCTTCGAGCTATCCCACTCGTCACCGGCAAGGTTGATGATGTAATCGGCGTAATCCTTGCTCGCGGTGTCCTCGTTGCCGTCAGAAGGCTCGGTCGGAGCGGTCGGCATGCTCGCGGAAGCATCGCCCACCTTCTTCTTGTAGAGCTTCTGCAGCGTCGCGGACTGGCGGACGATCTGCTTGGCCTGGTCCTTGGACACGCCATACTGCTTGGCCATGGTGTCGTAGTCCGAGGTGCCGATAGAATCCTCGGCGTACTTCTTCATCTCCTTAGAGGAGACGGTAATGCCCTCGTCCTCGGCAGCATCGAGCAGAATCTTGTTGCGCACGTAAGACAGGATGACGTCGGCAGAGGGGGCGGTGTAGTTGCCGTTACTATCCTTGACGGTATCGAGGCTGTACTGGCTCTCGATGGCCTCGCGCGCGGTGATGTCGCTCTTCTTGCCGCTATAACTATAGCTTGCCACGGTCGAATCGAGCTGGTCCTCGGTCAGGGTCGACGAACCGACGCCCTTGCCGCCAAAGCCGCCATTGCCCATAAAGAAGCCGACCACCGCAGCGATCACGACTGCAACCACAAAGGCGGCAATCATCGTCTTCTTGTGCTTGGATGCATGGTCGTCCGCGTCGGAGTCGTCCTCGTCTTGCTCCTCGGGCATGAGGTTCTCGTCAGCGGCATCTGCGGCGATCTGAGCCTCCAGACGGGCGTCCTCTTCCTCGGCCGTCGTGCCAGCAGCAATGTGCTCGGCAGACGTACCGGCGACCAGGTCGATCTTCTCGTCCTCGTCACCGTCGGGGCCTTCGCCGCGCTCGATGATCTGGATGCCGTCGATCTCGTCCTTCTCGTCCTTCTTTTGAATCAGACCCATATCAGTTACTCCTTGTTAGGAAACATAGTCCGCAATAGAATACGCCCGACAGAGCGCCGGGCGTATTGATTCTTAGGTTATACGCAAACACTTAAGTACTATTTAGGCGTTTGCAGCCTGCATGCCTTAGGCCAGATGCGCGATAACGGCATCGGCAAAGGCCTGCGTGCCCACGGCGCCCTCGACGGAGCCGGTCTGGGCACGACGCACGTCGCCGGTAACCTGCTTGCCCTCGTCGAGCGTGGCGGAGACGGCGGCGCGAATACGATTGGCGGCGTCGTTCTCGCCCAGGTGATCGAGCATCATCGCAGCAGAGAGGATCTCGGCCGTGGGGTTGGCGATATCCTGGCCAGCGATATCAGGCGCAGAGCCGTGCGTCGCCTCAAAGATGGCGCAGTCGGCACCGATGTTGGAGCCGGGGGCCATACCCAAGCCGCCCACCAGGCCGGCGCACAGGTCGCTCACGATGTCGCCGTACAGGTTGGGCAGCACCAGCACATCGAAGTCATTGGGGTTCTGAACCAGGCCCATGCAGGTGGCGTCAACGATCTTGTCGTTGAACTCAATGTCGGGATAGTTGGCGGCCACCTCGCGCGCCACGCGCAGGAACAGGCCGTCGGTCGCCTTCATGATGTTGGCCTTGTGCACGGCCGTCACCTTTTTGCGGCCGCAGCGGCGGGCGTACTCAAAGGCGTACTCCACAATGCGGCGGCTCTTGGCGATAGAGATGGGCTTGATCGAGATGGCGGAATCGGCGGCGAATGTCTTTTGGCCCGAACGCTCGACAAGCTGCGAGAGCTCCTCGACCTCGGCTGCGCCCTCATCGAACTCGATGCCGGCGTAGAGGTCCTCGGTGTTCTCGCGCACGATAACCAGGTCGACATCGCGGAAGCGCGAGCCGTCGCCCGGCTGCGACAGGCAGGGGCGCACGCAGGCGTACAGGTCGAAATGCTTGCGCAGGGCCACGTTGACGCTGCGGAAGCCCGTGCCGACCGGTGTGGTGATGGGACCCTTGATGGCAACCTTGGTCTCGGCGACCGCATCGAGCACATGCTGGGGCAGCGGCGTGCCAAACTCGTCCATGACGCCGGCGCCGGCCTCCTGGACGTTCCAGTTGACCTGGACGCCGGTGGCCTCGACCACGCGGCGCATGGCCTGCGTAATCTCGGGACCGATACCGTCACCGGGAATCAGGACTACATCGTGCGCCATAATCTGTTACTCCTCGTCTTCGGCGGCCTCAGATTTTTTAACGCTAGCACGCTTCTTCTTTTTGGAGAGATCCAGGCCAAAACGTTTAACAAGCATTTCGCAAATCTCGCTCGAACGGGCCTTGAGATAGCTGCCCTTACCGTTCTCGGCGTCGAACTTAAGGCGCAGCGCGAGCTTCTCGGCAACCTCGGCATCGATCTCGCCCTGGCAAAACTCGTACAGGCAACCGAGCATATCGCGATACTCAAGGTCGCCGTGGTAGCACTGGATGGCCTCATCCAGGATCGGCCAAGCCTCGCGCGAACGCTCGACGCCCGTGGCTCCCCACACGCACAGCAGGCGGAAGGCGGCGTAGCGCAGCGTGGAGGAAATCTCGTCGAACAGCGCGGTCTCGGCGCCCTCAAAGGCATCGCCCAGCTGTTCGGGGCAGGTGGTGGCGAGCGCCGTCAGGGCATCGAGGGCCTCCCAGCGGGTCTGCGCCTCGGGGCGGTCGAGCGCCTCGATCAGCGCGGGCACGCAGCCGAAAGCGAGCGCATGCTCGTGGAGCTTTGCGAGGGGG
>CABPCW010000011.1 GCA_902406155.1 uncultured Collinsella sp. | reverse complement strand
ACCGAACCTTTATATCCTATCATTCATTTGTCGGGAGCGGATATAGAGGTGGTTATCACGCATAGCAACCAATATGGCGAGGAATATTATTCGTTTGTGAACGGGCAACATACGACGCAGGGAGGAACGCACTTGACTGCTTTCAGAGAGGCAGCTACCCGTACGATTAAGGAGTTTTATGCCAAGAATTTCGAATATACCGATATTCGTAACGGTATGGTAGCGGCAATCAGTATCAAGGTGGAAGAACCTGTATTCGAGTCGCAAACCAAGACCAAGCTCGGTTCGAAAGACGTGGGACCTGATGGACCGACTATCGCAAAGTTCATCGGCGATTTCTTGAAAAAGGAATTGGATAATTATCTGCATAAAAACGGCGAAGTGGCCGATGTGATGCTGAAAAAGATATTGGCTTCGGAAAAGGAACGCAAAGCAATAGCGGGGGTTACGAAGTTGGCACGGGAGCGTGCGAAGAAAGCGAATTTGAATAACCGCAAGTTGCGTGATTGCCGCATACACTACAACGATACCAAAGGCGACCGGCAGGACGAGAGCTGTATTTTCATTACCGGGTCGCCGGCGCCGGTGACACGCATGGCCTGGTACACGTAGCTGCGGCCCGACAGCGGGTCGCGGATGGCACCGCCCACGCAGGTGGCGGCACCGCCGAAGGGCTCGATCTCGGTCGGGTGGTTGTGGGTCTCGTTCTTAAACAGGAACAGCCAGTCCTGGTCCTCGCCGTCGACATCGACCTTTACCTTGACGGTGCAGGCGTTGATCTCCTCGGACTCATCGACATCGGTCATGACGCCGGTCTTCTTGAGATACTTGGCGCCGATGGTGCCCATGTCCATGAGGCAGACGGGCTTGGCGTCGCGACCGAGTTCGTGGCGCATCTCCATGTAGCGGTCGAAGGCCTGCTGCACCACGGCGTCATCGATCGTCACATCATCCAGGACGGTGCCGAAGGTGGTGTGGCGGCAGTGGTCGGACCAATAGGTGTCGATTACGCGGATCTCGGTGATGGTGGGGTCGCGGTCCTCATCGCGGAAGTACTGCTGGCAGAAGGCGATGTCCGCCTCGTCCATGGCAAGGCCGCGCTCGGAGATAAAGGCGGCAAGGCCGGCCTCGTCGAGCTCGCGGAAGCCGTCGAGCACCTCGACGGGCGCAGGCTCGGGGGTCTCCATGTGCAGCGTCTCGGGCAGGTCGAGCGAGGCGATGCGCGCCTCGACGGGGTTCACCACGTAGTGCTTGATGGCCTCGATGGCGGCCTCGTCCAGAGCGCCCGAGATCATATAGACCTTGGCGGAGCGCACGGCGGGGCGCTCGCCCTGGCTGATGAGCTGCACGCACTCGCTGGCGGAGTCGGCGCGCTGGTCAAACTGGCCAGGCAGGAATTCGACGGCAAAGACGGCGCCATCGCTTGCGGGGAGCTCGTCGTAGGTCACATCGACCTGGGGCTCGCTAAAGACGGTCGGCACGCAGGACCGGAAAAGCTCCTTGTCGATGCCCTCGACGTCGTAGCGGTTGATAATCCTCAGGGCCTCGATGCCCTTGATGCCGAGAATTTCGGTCAGCTCGCCCTTGAGCTGCTGAGCCTCGACGTCGAACCCGGGTTTCTTCTCCACGTAGATACGAGAGACCATTGGTTCCTGCCTTCCTGATCGGTTGGGCGTACGGTACGGTATGCGGCAGCGGTCGGTTTGCGGGGTCTGCCCTGCGGTCGCCTTGAGCCACATGTTTGTAAACCTCACTATGATACGACAGCTCGCGGCGCGTTGAGGACGGCGAGGGTGCTACAGTGAAGCGCAAACAAGAGAAAGGCATCACATGGCATTCGTTTCGCTCGCCATCATCGCACTCGTGGCCTTTGCGAGTCCTTTTATCGCCTCGGCGATTCCCGGAAAACCCGTTCCCGAGACGGTCTTTTTGCTCGTGCTCGGCGCGGTACTGGGACCCCATATGCTCGGCGTCATCCATGTAGATGCTGAGGTCTCGCTTGTGTCCGAGCTGGGCCTGGCCTTTTTGTTCCTGCTTGCCGGCTTTGAGATCGACCCCAAGAGCATCACGGGCGTCGAGGGGCGCTACGGCTTGGCGACGTGGGTCGTCACGTTTGGTATCGCCTGGCTTGCCGTGCGCTTTACCCCGTGGTTCTCGGTCAGTCATTTTGATGGCATCGCCGTGACGCTGGCGTTGACCTCGACGGCGCTTGGGGCGCTCATGCCCATCTTGCGCGAGCGGTCGCTTGCCGGGACGCGCGTCGGCGATTCGATTCTTGCCTATGGTACGTGGGGCGAGCTCGGGCCTGTGCTCGCCATGTCGGTGCTGCTGTCCGCCCGTACGGGTGTCGAGACGTTGTTGATCTTGGGCCTGTTCGCCGTGGTGTGTGTGCTGCTTGCCGTGGTCCCCAGCCGCTCCAAGCGTATCGGCAGCCGCTTCTTTGCCTTTATTCAGGAGCGCGCCGATACGACTTCTCAGACGTTCGTGCGCCTCACAGTGCTCATCCTGGTCACGCTCGTGGCGTTCTCGGCCATTTTTAGCCTCGATATCGTGTTGGGCGCTTTTGCCGCGGGCTTTGTCCTGCGCTATATCATCCCCGAGGGCAACCATACGCTCGAGCTTAAACTCGATGGCCTTGCCTATGGCTTTTTGATCCCGGTGTTCTTTACCGTTTCGGGTGCCAAGATCGACCTGACGGCTGTAGCATCGCGCCCCGGCCTGCTCGTGGGCTTTATCGTGGCGTTGCTGGTTATCCGCGCCGTGCCCATCGTTGTCTCCATGGGCATCTGCCCCAAGACGCGCGATGTTTCTGCCCACGGCCGCATTACCGTAGCGCTCTACTGCACCACGGCGCTGCCGATTATCGTCGCCGTGACGAGCGTTGCCGTCAATGCTGGCGCATTATCGCAGGGCGTCGCTTCGGTCATGGTGGCGGCCGGCGCCATCACGGTGTTCTTAATGCCGTTGCTCGCGCAGCTTTTCTATCGTGTGGTCGATGCCGCGCCGGTCGCCGCCGTGGCGGAGGTTGCCGAGCATCCTTCTGATGCGCTCAATATCCTGCGCGCCCATCACGACCTTGCAAGTCTTCTCGCCCGCGAGCACGAGCTATTGACCTCGCATGGACATGGTCGTGTATTCGAGGGCTTGCCTACGCTCGATACGATTGCCGAGCGCCTTTCTGATCGGGCGGCGAGCGAACGCATCGATGCGCGCATTGTGGATGCGGCGCATCTGCTTGCCGATAAGACCTATGGTGATGAGATCGACACGTCCGAGCTGACTCCGCATGAGCGTCGCCGCCTGGAGCGCGCCAAGCTCGCCGTGCGCGAATACCGCCGCCGCATGCTGGAGCTTTACGCACGCGAAGAGGCCGAGAACGACGACGGCAAGTAGCCAACGCCGCCGCGGAAAATGCATTCCGGAATTGGCGTCCAGAGTGGGATGCAGTTTCCGTGAGAGGCCCGTTGCGGAAAGCGTGTCCCAGAATCCGCGCCCAGAATGGGACATAGTTTCCGAAACATGGCCCTGAGGGAAGCTGCGTCCCGGTCTGAGCTGAAATACCGGGACGCAGGTTCCCCTATAAACAGAAGAAGACGCGCTGCCTGCGGTTGATGCGGGCAGCGCGTCTTCTTTGGCTGAGCTATGTTGAGGCTAGGGGCCGAAGCTCGTGGCCTCTTAGGAGCGGGCAGCTCCGTCGACGGGGAGCACGGCGCCTGTGACGTAGGCGGACATGTCGCTCGCCAAGAAGACGAAGGCGTTGGCGACATCCTCGGGCTCGCCCATGCGGCCCAGCGGAATGGTGGCGATGATAGGCTTGATGACCTCTTCGGGCAGGTTGGCGACCATATCGGTCTTGGTCACGCCGGGTGCGACGGCGTTGACGCGAATGCCCATGGGGGCGAGCTCGCGCGAGAGCGACTGGACCATGCCGTTGACGGCAAACTTGGACGTGGGATAGCCGACGCCGGAGGGCTGGCCATACTTGGCGACCATCGAGCTCGTGGTGGTGATGGTGCCGCCGTGGCCGGCCTCGGTCATGATCTTGGCGGCAGCCTGGTGGCCGTTAAAGACGGCGACGACGTTGAGGTCCATGACCTTTGCAAACTCTTCGGCCGTGTAGTCCAAAAGGGGAGAACGCTGGGAGATGCCGGCATTGTTGACGACCGTGTCCAGGCCGCCCATATCGGCGGCAGCCTGGGTAAAGGCCTCGGTTACGGCCTCGAGCGAGGTGAGGTCGCAGGAGCGGCCCCAAACCTTGGCCTCGGGATAGGCGGTCGTCAGTTTCTCAACGGCAGCGTCGGCAGTCTCCTGGCGCGAGCCAAAGACGGTGACGGCAGCACCTTCCTCGATAAAACGGCAGGCGATGGCATAGCCGATACCGCGCGTGCCGCCGGTGATGATTGCTTTCTTGCCCTCGAGCAACATGGTGCTTCCTCTCTTTGCGGGCGGATATACACAGCACAGCATAACGGCAGCCAAAATCGGCTCCGGCTGCATGTCGGCGAACGGTACCCCCGGCTGTCAGGAGCGGCCAAGTCGTTCAAATGCGGATTGCGCCAATACGCCCCATGCGCGCAAGCAAAGGGGCTCCCGTCCACTGCTGAACGGGAGCCCCTCACACATATAGGTCGTAGAGCGAAAATCGAATTAGTTGGCCATAACGCCTTCGGTCCAAGCCTCAACGTCCTCGATGCGCAGGACGTTGGCGACCTCGGCCACGCAGTCGACGCTGACAAGCTCGGCGGCGGCAGCCTGGACGTCCTTCTCGAGCGCGCGGTGCGTCAGGAAGATGACCGAGCAGGCATCGCTGACGCCCGACTTGCCGTCCTCGACCTGGTTGATGAGCGAGATCGAGATGTTGTGCTTGGCAAAGATATCGACCGTCTCGGACAGGGCGCCCACGCGGTCGGCGACCTTCAGGCGCACATAGTACTTGGTCTGGAGCTCGTCCATGGGCTTAAAGGCGAGGTTGTGGCCATAGGGCTCAATCTCGGGCAGCGGGGCCACGCCGCGGCTGATCTGCTCGGAGAGCGACAGTATATCGCCCACGACGGCACTCGCGGTGGGGAAGGAGCCCGCGCCCGCGCCGTAGAACATGGTCTCGCCCACGGCGTCACCCACCACGTAGACGGCGTTCATGGCGCCGTTGACCTTGGCAAGCATGTGATCGGCGGGGATCAGCGTGGGATGCACGCGGACGTCGACGCCGGCGTCGGTGTTGCGGGCGATGCCCAGCAGCTTGATGGTGTAGCCGAGCTCACGGGCCTGGGCGATGTCCTCGGCGCCGATGGTACGGATACCCTGCTGGTACACATCGTCGGTGGTAACACGGGTGCCAAAGCCGATGGAGGCGAGGATGGCCGTCTTGCTGGCGGCGTCGAAGCCGTCGACGTCGGCTGACGGGTCGGCCTCGGCATAGCCCTTGGCCTGTGCATCGGCGAGCACGTCGGCGTAATCGGCGCCCTCGGCGTCCATGCGCGACAGGATATAGTTGGTGGTACCGTTGAGAATGCCGGCGATGGTCAGGATCTTGTTGCCCACCAGGTCGTGCTCGAGCGTGCTGACAATGGGGATGCCACCGCCGCAGCTGGCCTCGCACTTAATCTGCACGCCACACGCGCGCGCCTTCTCGGCAAGCGTCTCGACGTGACGGCCCAGCAGAGCCTTGTTGGCAGAGACGACATGCTTGCCGTGCTCAAAGGCGGTGGTGAAGATCTCGGTTGCGGGATGCTCGCCGCCGATCAGCTCGACGACGATGTCGACGGCGGGGTCGGTGACGACATCGTGCCAGTCACTCGTAAAGGCCTCGCGCTCAATACCGGCTGCCTCGGCCTGTTCCCAGGCAAGCGCGCAGGCGCGGGTCAGCTTAAGGTCGATGCCGTAGGCGGCCAGGTACTCATCGTGGTGGCTCTTGATCAGACGGGCCACGCCGCCGCCGACGGTCCCCAGACCGATCAGACCGACGTTCACGGTGCGCAGGGATTCGCTCATAGATAGCTCCTTCGTGCATCTTATGGATGGATTAACCGCTTAAAGGTTGAGTGCATTCTAGCGTGAACCGAGGGCGCATGCTCGCCAGGCAACAGGAGTCGCACAAAACGGCACCCCCGAAACGCTGCGGAAACATTGGAAACATGCTCGCTACAAATGAACTTCCGTAACAAACTGTCAACGTTTGCGCCATAAGGTTTGCCCCGTACCGCAAAACAGCCGCACCGCGGCCAGCGAAAAGGGGGACACCATGTTTAGTATCAACAACGCACTGAGCCGTAGGAGTTTCTTGGCAGGAGCCGCGGCGCTCGGCAGCACCGCCGCGCTCGCTGGCTGCTCTTCGAGTGGCTCTGACGGCGGCTCCGCCGATGACGGCAAGACCTTCAAGATCGGTGTTATCGGCCCTCTGACCGGCGCCGCGGCAACCTATGGCGTTTCGGCCGAGAAGGGTGCCAAGCTCGCCGCCGAGGATTTCTCGACCAAGGACCTCAAACTCTCGCTTAAGTCCGAGGACGACGTCGCCGACGGCGAGAAGGCCATCAACGCCTTCAATACCTTGTGCGACTGGGGCATGCAGGCACTTGTCGGCCCCGTTACCACCGGCGCCGCCGTCGCCGTCTCGGGCGAGATCGCCGACGATATGCTCATGGTCACGCCTTCGGCCTCGTCGCTCGATGTCACCAAGGGAAAGACCACGGTCTTTCAGGTTTGCTTCACCGACCCCACCATGGGCGCCAGCGCCGCGAAGTTCTTGGCCGAGAAGTACGCGGACGCCAAGATCGCCCTGTTCTACAACTCCGGCGATACGTATAGCTCGGGCGTTGCCGACGCTTTTGCCGAGCAGGCCAAGGCGTCCAAGCTCGACATCGTCGATACCGAGACCTTTAAGGACGACTCTTCCACGAGCTTTACCAACCAGCTCACCAAGGCCAAGGAGGCCGGCGCCACGCTTATCTTTGCTCCGATCTATTACACGCCGGCGTCCGTCCTGCTCAAGAACGCCAAGGACATGGGATACGACATGACGCTTATGGGCACCGACGGCATGGACGGCCTGCTCTCCGTTGAGGGCTTCGATACCTCTCTTGCCGAGGGCGTGCTGCTCATGACCCCGTTCTCTGCTGACGATGAGAAGAACGCCGACTTCGTCAAGGCCTATAAGGACGCCTACGACGAGACGCCCAATCAGTTTGCCGCCGATGCCTATGACTGCGTCCATGCGATTGCCGAGGCTATCGATAAAGCGGGCATCGACATTACGGCTGACGGTGCCGACATTGCCGACGACCTTGCCCGCGCCATGCGCAAGATCAAGATCGAGGGCCTGACGGGCGAGCTGACGTGGAATGACGAGGGCCAGGTCGAAAAACCCGCTACGGCCTATGTGATCCAGGACGGCAAGTACATCGCCGCCTAAGTGCGCATAAAAGGCTACCGGTGAGGCTGTTTTATTCAGGGCGGGGACGCCTGTAACAGAATGGAAACATTACTTTTACACAATAAAGTGGCATTACTGCATAAAATAATAGAAATACGCAGAAATATGGATAAAAGAACAAATCCAAAGAAAAGTTGAAATAATCGCCACTTTTCCTAACTAAAGCGTCTGCTATTTTGCGAACGCCGAACACGGCGAAGGATGGCCTGTCGGGCAACCAAAACCCGACGAGATTTGAGAGGAGAGCCGCATGTCGAGCCTCACCGGTAAGTCATTGAACCCTGTTATGAATCGCAGGAGCGTTATCGCGAGCGCAGCAGGTCTGGGGGCGATGTCCATTCTAGCTGGCTGCTCCTCCAACGGCGGCGACAGCGGTTCCGCGTCGGGCGACGCTTCGTTTAAGATCGGCACCATCGGCCCGCTGACCGGCGCCAACGCGTCCTACGGCAAGTCCGTTACACAGGCTGTCGAGCTTGGCTGCAAGGATTTCTCGACCAAGGAGCTGCCGCTTGTCAGCAAGGCCGAGGACGACCAGGCTGACGGCGAGAAGGCCGTCAACGCCTTCAACACCCTGCTCGACTGGGGCATGCAGGCCCTCGTCGGTCCGACCACCACGGGTGCGTCGGTCGCCGTTGCCGCCGAGTGCGGCAACGACCCCGAGACGTTCATGATCACCCCGTCCGCGTCCTCCGAGGACGTTACCAAGGGCAAGGATTGCGTCTTCCAGGTTTGCTTTACCGACCCCAACCAAGGTGTCAACGCTGCCAAGTTCCTGGCAGAGAAGTATGCGAACGAGAAGTTCGTGCTGTTCTATAACTCCGGCGATGCCTATTCTTCGGGCATCGCAGATTCCTTTAAGGCCCAGGCCGCTAAGTCTAAGCTTGAGATTGTCGACGAGGAGACCTTTAAGGACGACTCCGCCACGAGCTTTACCAACCAGCTGACCAAGGCCAAGCAGGCAGGCGCCACCATGATCTTTGCGCCGATCTACTACACGCCGGCGTCCGTCCTGCTCAACAACGCCAAGGACATGGGCTACGACGTCAAGATGATGGGCTGCGACGGCATGGACGGCATTCTGGGCGTTGAGGGCTTCGACACCTCTCTTGCCGAGGGTCTGCTGCTCATGACCCCGTTCTCCGCCGACGACGAGAAGAACGCCGACTTCGTCAACGCTTACAAGGATAAGTACGGCGATACCCCCGACCAGTTTGCCGCCGACGCCTACGACGGCGTGCATGCTGTGGTCGAGGCTCTCAAGGAGGCCGGCCTGGGCGTCGACGCCGACCCCACCGAGGTTGCCGAGAAGCTTCCCGAGGCTATGCTCAAGATTACTGTTGACGGCCTGACTGGCAAGCTCTCCTGGAACGACAAGGGTCAGGTCCAGAAGGACCCGACGGCGTACGTCATTACCGACGGCAAGTACGTACAGGCCTAATAGGCCGCCTTACATAGAGCGGTTTTGATCCCAAGCAGGGGAGGTTTTGGCCTTCCCTGCTTGCTTGGTATCTAGGGACAACGTAACGTCCCTGTTTCATACATCAACTGGAAACCTATTCGAAAGGGGGATGTGGAACATGACGGTCTTTATCCAATACCTGGTCAACGGCCTGTCCATGGGCAGCGTCTACGCCATCATCGCGTTGGGCTACACCATGGTCTACGGTATCGCCAAGATGCTCAACTTCGCTCACGGCGACGTCATCATGGTCGGTGCCTATGTCTCGTTCTGCGCCACATCGTATCTCGGCCTCCCGGGCTGGGCATCTGTAGTTCTCTCTTGTGTGGTCTGCACGGTTCTCGGTGTTCTCATCGAGGGTCTGGCATACAAGCCGCTGCGCCAGGCGGGCCCGCTGGCCGTTCTGATCACGGCCATCGGCGTGTCTTACTTCCTTCAGAACGCCGCGCAGCTTCTGTGGGGCGCCACGCCCAAGAACTTCACTTCGCTCGTCACCTTCCAGGTGCCGGAGTTCTTGGCCAAGTTCAACGTAAGCGCCGTCTCGCTCGTCACCATCGTCGCCTGCCTGGTTATCATGGCCGGTCTGATGTTCTTTACAGGTAAGACCAAGATGGGCAAAGCCATGCGCGCCGTGTCCGAGGACAAGGCCGCCGCTCAGCTCATGGGCATCAACGTCAACCGCACCATCTCGATGACGTTTGCCATCGGCTCTGCGCTTGCCGCTATCGCCGGCGTGCTCCTGTGCTCCTACTCGCCGGTGCTGCAGCCCACGACGGGTGCCATGCCTGGCATCAAGGCCTTCGATGCAGCCGTCTTCGGTGGCATCGGCTCCATCCCCGGCGCCTTTGTCGGTGGCATTCTCATCGGCATCATCGAGGCGATGGCACAGGCTTATATTTCCACGAGCCTTGCCAACTCCATCGTCTTTGGTGTTTTGATCATCGTCCTGCTCGTCAAGCCTGCCGGCCTCTTGGGCAAGTACGTCCCCGAGAAGGTGTAGGTGAGCGTTATGAAGTTTCTTAAAGACAAGCAGACGCGTCACGACTTTGTCACGTACGCCATGTGCCTTGTGGCATTTGCCATCGTGTTCTTTATGCAGTCCAACCATATGATCCCGCGCATGATCGCCGGCCAGTTGGTTCCCATTACGGCCTACATCGTCATGGCCATTTCCCTCAACCTCGTCGTCGGCATCGCGGGCGACCTGTCGCTGGGCCATGCGGGCTTTATGAGTGTCGGTGCCTACACGGGCATCGTCACCGCGGTCGCCCTCGAGAGCGCCGTTCCCTCCGATCCGGTGCGCCTGATCATCAGCATTGTGGTCGGCGCTATCGCCGCTGCCATCTTGGGCTTCTTGATCGGTATCCCGGTCCTGCGCCTGAGCGGCGACTATCTGGCCATCGTGACCCTGGCTTTTGGCGAGATCATCAAAGAGATCGTTACCTGCCTCATTGTGGGCGTCGACTCCCGCGGCCTGCACGTGATTTTTAACATCACGGGCAACTCTACGATCGACGACCTGCACCTGCTCGAGGACGGCACCGCCATCATCAAGGGCGCCCAGGGCGCCTCGGGCGTGTCGACGTACTCGACCTTCCTCGCCGGTGCCATCCTGGTTATGGTCGCACTCGTGATCGTGCTCAACCTGGTTCGCAGCCGTACCGGCCGTGCCATTATGGCCGTGCGCGACAACAAGATCGCTGCCGAGTCCGTGGGCATCTCTGTCACCGAGTACCGCATGATCGCCTTCGTGGTTTCCGCCGCTCTCGCCGGCGCTGCCGGAGCCCTCTTCGGCGGTAACTTCTCGCAGCTTTCCGCTACCAAGTTCGACTTCAACACGTCCATCCTCATCCTGGTGTTCGTGGTCCTGGGCGGTCTGGGCAATATGCGCGGCTCCGTCATCGCGGCGGCGTTGCTCACGGTGCTTCCCGAGCTGCTCCGTCAGTTCTCGGACTACCGCATGCTCATCTACGCCATCGTGCTGATCCTGGTCATGATCTTTACCAACAACCCGCAGCTCAAGGCGTTCTTCGCACGCATTAAGGACCGCTTTGCTTCCAAGAAGGAGGTGGCAGCCGATGCCCAGTAAATTTGAGTTCAACAAGGGCAAGATGGTCCCGTATCCTTCTGGCGCCATCGTTCCCGACCGCGACCTGGGCCAGCGCCCGGCGCTCGAGTGCATCCACTTGGGCATTGAATTTGGCGGCCTTAAGGCAGTCGACGACTTTAGCCTGACCATCGGTAAGACCGAGATCGCCGGTCTGATCGGTCCCAACGGTGCCGGTAAGACCACGGTCTTCAACCTGCTCACCAAGGTGTACCAGCCCACGCACGGTACCATCCTGCTCGACGGTGAGGACACCTCGGGCAAGTCGGTCTATCAGGTCAACCGCATGGGTATTGCCCGTACCTTCCAGAACATTCGCCTGTTCAACACCATGACGGTGGAGGACAACGTCAAGGTCGGTCTGCACAACCAGGAGCGCTACTCCGGCTTTGAGGGCGTGCTGCGCCTGCCGACGTATTGGAAGCACGAGAAGGCCGCCCACGAGCGCGCCATGGAGCTGCTGTCCATTTTTGATATGGAGCACCTGGCAAACGAGCAGGCCGGCTCGCTGCCTTACGGCGCCCAGCGTCGTCTGGAGATCGTCCGCGCGCTTGCCACCAACCCCAAACTGCTGCTGCTCGACGAGCCTGCCGCCGGCATGAACCCGTCCGAGACCGCGGAGCTCATGGAGAACATCGTCAAGATCCGCGACACCTTCGGCATCGCCATCATGCTTATCGAGCATGATATGTCGCTCGTTATGAACATCTGCGAGGGCATCTGCGTGCTCAACTTTGGTAAGGTCATCGCCAAGGGCACGGCAGAGGAAATCCAGAACAACGACGCCGTTATCGAGGCATATCTGGGCAAGCAGGATAAGGGGGAGAACTAAATGGCAGAGCCGATGCTTTCCGTCTACAACATCAACGTCTGGTACGGCGCTATCCACGCCATCAAGGACATCTCCTTTAACGTCAACGAGGGCGAGATCGTGGCTCTGATCGGCGCGAACGGCGCTGGCAAGTCCACAACGCTCAAGACCGTCTCGGGCCTGCTGCGCTCCAAGACCGGCTCCATCAAGTTTATGGGCGAGGACATTACCCATACGCCCGCTGATAAGCTGGTTGGTAAGGGGCTGGCTCAGGTTCCCGAGGGACGTCGCGCCTTTTTGCAGATGACGGTTGAGGAGAACCTGGAGATGGGTGCCTATACGCAGCTCAAGTCCACGGTGGCTCCGGGCCTTGAGCGCGTCTACGAGCAGTTCCCGCGCCTGAAGGAGCGCCGTCGCCAGGTCGCCGGCACCCTTTCGGGCGGCGAGCAGCAGATGCTCGTTATGGGCCGCGCCCTTATGAGTAACCCCAAGCTGCTCATGCTCGACGAGCCTTCCATGGGCCTGGCGCCGATTCTGATTGAGCAGATCTTCCAGATTGTCGAGGACCTGCACAAGGCCGGCACCACGGTGCTTCTGGTCGAGCAGAACGCGCAGATGGCGCTCTCGATCGCCACGCGCGGCTACGTGCTCGAGACCGGCAAGATCACCATGACCGGCACCGGCCAAGAGCTGCTCCACGACGACAACGTGCGTAAAGCCTACCTGGGCGGTTAGGCGGTTCCGCCGTTCTACCGAACGGCGGACCAGTCGACGCTGCGCGGGCGCCAGAGCGACAACCTGTCATTCAAAGAGGGCGGCATGACCAGAAGGTCTATGCCGTCCTCTTTTCATGCCAATTTGTTCGCTCTGGTGCCCGCTCGCTGTCCGTCCTTTGCTTGCGGCGTTGCTTTGGTTCTGGCATTTGACCTAGTCGCTGGGGACGTTCTTGAATGACTAGTCGTTTAAGAACGTCCCCAGCGACTAGGTCAAAAGGCTCCGAGCGCGGCGTGCTCACGCCCGTCGTGGTGCGCCCGAAGGGGGATGGCTGCTACGAGCTCGATCATTTGCGAGGAGAAGACGAACCAGCCGTTGCAGATCCAATATGGATCTCGCCGACCTCGGCAAGCTGCTCGATGAGCGGAAGCCCTGTCGGGTCGTCTATTTCAACACCACCCAGAATGATGGTGTCATCGCGCAGGTCGATCTGTGTGTTGAACACAGCGAGGTTAAAGCCGGAGGCCACAAATCCGATAGCAGCCAGGACGAGCCCCGTGGCAACAAGCCCACCCGCTACGGCAAGGTAAATCTTTTTTACGCTGGACATGTTTGCACTCCTTCCTATGCCGTGAGCGGCGCCGCTTCAGCGCCCATGCGGCTCTTATTGCCTCGATCTTTCCAGAAGGGCGAAACGGCTTTCTTCGCCCAAAGGGCAGAGAGGCGCGCGATCTGCTTGGACGCCGTCCAGGCGCCGGCTCCCGTGAGGAGCGCCACACCGATGGAAGCGAATCCCATTCCCATCGAGGCCAAAACGTACGGAACATGCCCGATAATGATGCCGTCCACGGCGAACAGGAGCCCTACCAGGCCCGCGCCCCCGAATGCCGCGGCCACGATCCACACGCAGAGCGCAAGAACCCAAATACAGATGTAGACTGCAGCGGCAACGGCGACGAACGCGAGCAGCAGCGGAATCCATACCGGAGAGCCCACGATGGCGAGCGCCCATAGAAGTGCCGTGCTCTTGCGCTTGGTCCTCGCGATCGCGCGCGGCACGGCGGGCAGTTCGTCGAGCGTTGCCTCGGCGACCTCACCGGGCGTGCCCATGGCGGCCACAGCCTCGGCCTCCGTCATGCCGTCCTCCATACGGTCGGCGATGGCCTCCGCGTAGAACTCCTGCGTTTCCTTTACCTGATCTGCCGGCAGGCAGGCCAGAAGCTCGCCCAGCCGGTTCAAGAACTCATCGCGCGTCATGGTGCGCCCCCTCCACGTAACGGTAGATCTCCTGCACGGATGGCCATTCGGCGAGGAACTCGGCGATACGCTCGCGCCCGGCGTCCGTGATGCGGTAGTACCTCCGCAGCCGCCCGTTGTGCTCGGCGGAGCGCGCGGTGATGCAGCCCGCCTTCTCCAGGCGCTTGAGCAACGGATAGAGCGTGGATTCCGTGAGCCCCATACTCGCGGGCACGTCCTTCACGATCTGATAGCCGTAGGATTCCTCGCCCGAGACGGCCGCGAGCACGCAGGCCTCGAGGAAGCCGCGCTTCATCTGTGCCTCCATCCGCACACCTCCTTTCGTAGTATACTGTGTAACACCTACTATATGACACATAGTATATGATGTCAACAGTTGTCGTATAGGGAGTCCGGTCTGTCTGTCCCCTGCGGGTACTCATTGGGGACGTACTTAAATGAGTACCCATCGCTCAAGGTGGCACCTGGGGACGTTCCTTATGTGCCGGCACTTTGGGACACTCCTTGTCAAGGTTTTGTTCCATCGTGCGGGTTGCTATTTAACGTGCGACAATGCCGTGTGGAAATCGAAATGTCTCCTGGGGGCTATCTATGCTGTACGAGTTTTGTGCCGAGAACTTTGAGCGGGTGCCGGCGGCTATCGATGCCGGTGCAAGGCGTATTGAGCTGTGCGACAACCTTGCCGTTGGCGGTACCACGCCTTCCGCCGGCGTTATCAGCGCCACGGTCAACTACGCTCACGAGCACGATGCGCGAGTGATGTGCATGATTCGTCCGCGTGGTGGCGACTTTCATTACAACCAGGACGAGCTGCGCATGATGGAGATGGACTTGGGCCTTGCTGTGAGCGCCGGCGTTGACGGCCTGGTCTTTGGCTGCTGCAAGCCCTGTGCCGGCGGCTGGGCGCTCGACGAGCTCACCCTCGGCGCCCTCGTGATGGCTACGGGCTGCGCGACCGAGGAGTGCAAGCGCGGGGTCATCGATATCACCTTCCACATGGCCTTTGACCAGCTCTCGCTCGAGGCTCAGCTCGATGCCATTGACACACTCGCCGACTGCGGCATCACGCGCATCCTGACGCATGGTGGTGCTGCCGGAACGCCGATCGAGGACAACCTGGAGCACCTGTCGCGTCTTGTCGAGTATGCGGGCGACCGCCTGACCATTCTTCCCGGTGGCGGCATTTCTACGGCCAACCGCGATACCGTGGCGGCGGCACTGGGCGTCTCCGAACTCCATGGCACCAAGATCGTGCCGCTGGAGGTATAACCCGTGGCGCTGGTATTTGACGTTCAGCAGGCGAACGGTAAGCCCGACGACAACCGTCGTCCCGGCACCGCGTGCCCCTTTTGCGATACCGAGGAACTCGCCAATATCATCCGGCGCGACGGTGACTGCATCTGGCTCGAGAATAAGTTTAAGACCTTGCGGGCCACTCGCCAGACCGTATTGATTGAGTCGTCCGACCACGACGCCGACCTGGTGACCTATGCGCCGGATGAACTCCACCATGTGATGCGGTTTGCCCTGGGTTGCTGGCAGCAGATGATCGATTCACAACAGTATCGCAGCGTTCTCATGTACAAGAACAAGGGTCCGCTCTCGGGCGGTAGTCTCGTTCATCCGCACATGCAGATTGTAGGTTTGGAGCAGGAAGACGGCTATGCTTCGCTGACTTCCGCCAATTTCGAAGGAATCAATGTCTGGCAACAGGGGAGAATCTTGGTCAATGTCTCAACCGAACCGATCATGGGGTTCTTTGAGATCAACGTTTCAGCCCCGCAGGGAATCGCCGCCAGCGATGACGCGCGAGACCAAGCCGAGGCGGATCTCTTTGCCGATGCGATCCAGGTAGCTCTGCGCTATATCCTAAACGGGCACCACGGTGGTCGCGCAGAGTCGTACAACTTGTTCTTCTATCACCTGGGCGGTCGGACCATTGCCAAGGCGCTGCCGCGTTGGGTGGTTTCGCCCTACTTTGTCGGCTATCGTTTGGCCCAGGTTAATGCCGAGACCACGCTCGATATCGATGCAGAGCGTCTGCGTGCGCATCTGGAAACGCTCGTATAGCAAGACTAACACCCGCGTAATGCGGACAGTCTAGCGTCCCATGGCGTCGCGGCCGGCCTCGACGCGCTTGCGCTGGGCGGCGCGCTCCTCGCCGGTCAGTCGCTCAAAGAGATGTCCGATAACCGAGGCGAGCACCTGCTGAAACAGCGTTCCGCACATGACGGGAAACACGACCTCGCCGGGAAAATACTGCGTGGCGATGACGGCGCCCGAAGAGATATTGCGCATGCCGCAGGTAAAGCACATGGTGGTCGTCTCGCTATACGGCAGGTGCAACGCGCGGGCGACCAGAATGCCGACGACAAAGCCGCTGATGGCGAAGGTCAAAATAAAGAGGGCGACTTCCAGGCGCACCGCATTCATGTGCAGCACGTACTCGCTCATGGCGGTGGAGTTGGAGGCGATGACACCCATCATCATGAACTTGCAGGCGGGCGAAAGCGCGGGGGAGAGTTTCTCGTGTCCCCATCCGCGCGTGAACTCGTTGACCACGATGCCGAGCACGGCGGGGATGGCGATCATAAAGGCCATGTTCTGCATCATGCCCGGAACATCGATTGCAACGGTGGCACCCAGCAGGAGCTTAAGCGTGAGCGGAATCGTGACGGGCGAGATGACCGAGGACGTCAGGATGATGGTGAGCGCGAGCGGGCCGTTGCCGCCGAACATGCTAATCCACATAAAGGCGGTGACTGCCACGGGTACGCTGTACTCGAGCACGATGCCGCAGACAAGGTTTGGGTTGGAACCAAAGAACAGTGAGCCCATGGCATACGCCGCGATGGGGATGGGCACGGCCGAGACAAATAACGCCAAAATCAAATGTAGGGGACGGCGGAACACCTCGGCCACCTGGTGAAAGGTGTTGCTGAGCGCACCCTGAAACGTCATAAAGGCAAACAAGGTGGGAACGATGGGCTTGAGAACGCCGATCTGCTGAGGAAAGAGCACGCCGAGCACCACGCAAATCGGAACGATGATCTGCATGTGCCCCGCGAGAAACTTGCCCAGTCCAACCCATTGCTTCATATGCTCTTGTGACTCCCTTTGCTCGTGAATCCGTTTTGAATGGATATGCTAGACGCTCGCATGCGTCCGTGCGTCAGAAACGCTCGAATATTTCGAGGCTATTACCGCCCTCGTTTATCGAAACCGCGGCGTGCTGGACGTTGTACGTCCGTGCCGCACGGTATAATAAATCCGTTCAACAGATCTGCCTGCCGAAGCGGGCATACACAGAGGACTCATCGCTATGAACCGTGAGAGGTATCGCGGCGACCTGCCCCTATCGGGGGTGGGCGCCTATGTCATCGCTTAAGACGACGCATCGCTGGGCGGTCGCTCAGCAAAACCCCGAGCTCGAAAAGGAGCTTTCGGCTGGCCTGGGCATTCCCGGGCTGGTGGCGCGTATTATGGTCGCGCACGGCATTACATCCATCGAGGAAGGCCAGCTGTTTTTGACGCCTTCGCTCGATCGCGACTGGGCCGACCCACTCATTATCCCGGGCATGTCGGTCGTTGCCGACCGCGTCGAGCGTGCTATTTGCAACCACGAGCACATTGCGGTCTTTGGCGATTTTGACGTTGACGGTATTACGTCGACCTGTCTGTTGACCGAGGCACTACGCACGTTTGGCGCCGATGTCACGCCGTTTATTCCGCATCGCTTTGACGAGGGCTACGGTCTTTCGCGCGCGGCGCTCGACCGCGTTAACGAGCTCGCTCGCCCCCAGCTGATCGTGACCGTCGATAACGGCATTGCCGCCAAGGAAGAGGTTTCCTATCTGGAGAGCCTGGGGATCGATTTGGTGGTCACGGACCATCACGAGCCCTCCGACCAGGTGCCGCAGGGTGTGCCCCTGACCGACCCCAAGCTCGAGGACGAGGGTCCCTCGCGCGAGCTTGCCGGTGCCGGTGTGGCGCTCAAGCTGGTGCAGGTCCTGGGCGAGCGTTTGGGCAAGCCGTCGTATTGGCGTTCGCTGATCGAGGTCGCGGCGCTGGGCACCGTGTCCGACATGATGCCGCTCACGCCCGAGAATCGCGCACTGGTCGCCGAGGGCATCCAACAGATGCGCGTGACGGCCCGTCCCGGCTATATCGCGCTTGCCGCACTTGCCAAGGCCGACCTTTCTACCATTACGGCCGACGGCCTGTCGTTTTCGCTCATCCCTCGTCTGAATGCTGCCGGCCGCATGGCTGATCCCAAACTGGCGCTCGACCTGCTGCTTGCCCGCGATCCTATCGAGGCAAGTGCACTGGCAGCCGAGCTCGAGGAAATCAACCGTCAGCGCCGCGAGATCGAGGCGGAGCTCACACGCGACGCCATGGCAAAGGTCGAGGAGACCTATGACGGCGGTCGCGCAATCGTCGTGGGTGGCGAGGGCTGGCACGAGGGCGTCAAGGGTATCGTAGCGAGCCGCCTGACCAACCGTTATCACGTGCCGGCGCTGCTCTTCTCGATTGAGGACGGCGTTGCGCGCGGATCGGGTCGCTCGGTGGGCAAGGTCAACCTGTTCGACGCCGTCGAGCGTTGTTCCGACCTGCTGATTCGTCGCGGCGGACATGCCGGTGCGGTGGGTGTGACCATCGAGGCATCCAAGCTCGATGAGTTCCGCCGCCGCCTTTCCGCCGTGCTATCGGAGCTTCCCGCCGAGGACTTTGAAGACACCGACGAGGTTGCCGCCACCGTCGACCTCTCCGAGTTAAATATCGAGACCATCGAGCAGATTTCCCGTCTTGAGCCGTTTGGCCAGGGCAATAAGGTGCCGTTGCTGGCCGCCGAGGGCGTGACGATGTGTGATCGCGCCGTGGTGGGCAAAACCGGCGAACACATGCGCTTCGTGGCGACCGATGGCGCCGCGAGTGTGCCGGCCATCATGTTCCGCGTGCCGCAGATCGATAGGCTCATCAATTGCGACAGCGCCGTCGACTTGGTGTTCGAGGCCGTGGCCGAGCATTGGCAGGGACGCGTGAAGCCCAAGCTCATGATCAAGGATGTTCTGGCCCGCGATACCACGCTGCCCAGCGTCGACGATCCGGCATGCGAGCTTCGTCGTGGCGTACAGCCGGCGGATTCCGGCCTGCGCCTGGAGTCGCGTAAGCGCGAGACGCTCGCCCAGCTTTCCTATACCGAGCTCACGCGCTCGCTTATCCATAGCTTTATCGGATCGAACCAGCCGCACCGCGCGCAGGTTGAGGCGCTCGATGCCTTGGCCGACCACCAGAGCGTCTTGGCCGTTATGGGAACGGGCCGCGGCAAGTCTCTCATCTTCCATGTACATGCTGCGCGCGAGGCTGTCCTTCGCGGACGTGCGAGCATCTTTGTCTATCCGCTGCGTGCGCTTGTTGCCGACCAGGCCTATCACCTCTCGTCGACGATGGCAGCGCTTGGCATTGGCGTTGGCGTGCTGACCGGCGAGACCGTGGAGGCCGCACGCGATGATGTGTTCGCCGGCCTAGCTTCGGGCCGCACCGGTATCGTGCTCACGACGCCCGAGTTCCTATCTATCCACCGTGACCGCTTCGCGCGTTCGGGCCGCATCGGCTTTGTCGTTATCGATGAGGCGCACCACGCCGGCCTTGCCAAGGGCGGCGACCGCAGCGCCTATCTCGACATGCCCGATATCCTCAAAGCCCTGGGCGACCCGGTTGTTATGGCTGCGACGGCCACCGCAACGGCTCCGGTCGTGGCCGAGCTTGCCCGCATGCTGCCGATCACTCGCACGGTGGTCGACGAGACGGTGCGCGAGAACCTGCAGCTCGAGGACGACCGCGACCTTGCGAGCCGCGAGAACCGTTTGGTGTCGATCGTGGCGACGGGGGAGAAGACCGTCATCTACGTTAATTCGCGCGACCAGTCCGTGGCGCTCGCCAAGACGTTGCGCAAGCGTGTGCCCGATTGCGCAACCCATATCGCGTTCTATAACGCGGGTCTTGCGCGCCCCGATCGCCGCCGCGTGGAGGAAGCATTCCGAGACGGCAGCCTCAGTTGCATCGTCTCGACTTCGGCCTTTGGCGAGGGCGTCAACCTTCCCGATATTCGCCATGTCGTGCTCTATCACATGCCGTTTGGCGCGATTGAGTTTAACCAGATGAGTGGCCGCGCCGGTCGCGATGGACAGCCCGCCGTGATTCACCTGCTCTATTCGTCGCGCGACGCCCGCATTAACGAGCGCCTACTCGACTGCTATGCGCCCGAGCGCGACGAGCTCGTCACGCTCTATCGCGCGCTGCAAACCATGTGGCGCTCCAACCGCGGCAAGACCGGGGACGATTCCTTTAGCGCGAGCGATATCGACATCGCGCAGATGTGCCTTGCCATCGATGCTCGCACGCCGGTCGACGAGCGCTCGGTGGAAAGTGGCCTGGGAATCTTCGAAGAGCTTGGCTTCTGTCGCGTTTCGGGGTTTGACGACACCCGTCGCATCGCGATGGCCGAAAACCCCGGCCGTGTGCAATTGAGCAGGTCAATTCGCTATTTGGAGGGCTTGCGCTCGCGCATGGAGTTCTCGGCTTTCCGGAGTTGGGCGCTCGATTCGTGCGCTTCTGATATGCTAGCCAAAGTTAACCGCCCGATCGTACCGCGGGCCTAGGGGAAGGGGACCTCGATGGATGCCGCAGCCCGTACCGCCCATGATTCCGCCCTCCAGCCGTTCTCGGAGATGGAGCACTATAAGCATGCCGATGAGCTGCCGCCCGAGATTATGGCGGACAGCTACGACAAGCTGGAGCGCCTGTGCCTCAAATATATGAATGAGGACGACTTTTCTAAGGTGGAGCAGGCCTATTGTTTTGCTGCCGAGAAGCACTGCAACCAAAAGCGCCGCTCGGGTGAGATGTACATCAACCATCCCGTCGAGGTAGCCATCATTTTGGCCGATCTCAAGATGGACTGCGATGTGGTGTGCGCCGCGCTGCTGCACGATACCGTCGAGGATACCGAGACCTCGCTTGCCGATGTTTCCGGCCTGTTTGGCGATACGGTGGCCGAGCTCGTCGATGGCGTGACCAAGCTCACCAACATCGAAGTCGACAGCATGGACGAGAAACAGGCGCTCACGCTGCGAAAGATGTTCCTCGCCATGTCCAAGGACATCCGCGTCATCATCGTTAAGCTTGCCGACCGTCTGCACAACATGCGCACCCTTGCGGCCCTGCGTGAGGACCGTCGCTTGTTTAAGGCCCGCGAGACCATGGACGTGTATGCGCCCCTGGCCGACCGTCTGGGCATGAGCTCCATTAAATGGGAACTCGAGGATCTGTCCTTCTTCTACCTTGAACCCGACGCCTACCAGCGCATCGCACGCATGGTGGCGGAGTCGCGCGAGGTCCGTGAGCGCTATCTGGCCGAGACCATCAAGACACTCACCGACGAGCTCAACCGCATTGGCCTGGAGGGCTTTCAGATCAACGGCCGTTCCAAGCACTATTGGTCCATCTACCAAAAGATGAAGCGCAAGGGCAAGGAATTTTCCGAGATCTACGACCTGGTGGCACTGCGCGTCATCACGCATTCGGTGCGCGATTGCTATTCCACGCTCGGTGCGGTGCATACGCTGTGGCACCCCATGCCCGGGCGCTTTAAAGACTATATCGCCATGCCCAAGGTCAATAACTACCAGTCGCTCCACACGACGGTTATCGGCCCCACGGCTCGTCCGCTCGAGATTCAGATTCGTACCTACGAGATGCACGAGCAGGCCGAGTACGGTATTGCCGCCCACTGGCTCTATAAGAAGTCGGGCGGATCGTCCGCGTCTAAGACCAATGATGCCCAGCGCTTGGACGACCAGATTAACTGGCTCAAACATTCGCTCGATTGGGCTGCGTCTGATGAGATCACCGACGCCAAGGAATACCTGCATTCGCTGAAGGTCGACCTCTTCGATCAGGAGATTTTCGTCTTTACGCCCAAGGGCGAGGTCATGGCGCTTCGTGCCGGCTCCACGCCGCTCGACTTTGCCTACGCCGTTCACACCGAGGTGGGAAACCACTGCGTCGGCGCTAAGATCAACGGTGCGGTGGCCCCGCTCACGCACGAGATCAAGACGGGCGACCGTGTCGAGATTCTGACCAACAAGAGTTCCAAGCCGTCGCGTGATTGGCTCAAGATCGTTAAGACACCTTCCGCCAAGTCAAAGATCCGCCGTTACTTCGCCGCCGCGACCAAGGACGACGACGCTGCCGCCGGCCGCGATATACTGGCTAAGGACCTGCGCAAGCGCGGGTATGGCATTTCCACGCCGCGTTCTACGCGTGCGCTCAACGCCGTGGCGGAGCAGTTTAATTACAAGCAGCTCGAGGACCTGTTTGCCGCCGTCGGCGCCGGCAAGGTTGCCCCGCGCGCCGTGGGTAACAAAGTCGAGCAAATCTTGGACCCCAAGCCCGAGGAACAGCTCACCAAGGCCGAGGCTATCGCCGAGGTCGTGAAGCAGCCTGCCCGCGGCTCCAACCGCAAGCCGCAAAAGCGCGGCAAGAGCGCCAGCAACGGCATTATCGTCAAGGGCGAGAGCAACAGCGGTCTGCTGGTCCGTTTGGCGCATTGCTGCAATCCGGTGACGGGCGACGATATCGTCGGCTTCATCACGCGCGGTCGCGGCGTCTCGGTGCATCGCGCCAACTGCCCCAACGTCAAGGGTCTTATGGAACATCCCGAGCGCATGATCGAGGTGGAGTGGGACGGCGCTGCCGACACCCTCTTCCAGGTCGAGATCGTGGTCGAGTGCCTGGACCGCATGGGCCTGCTCAAGGATGTGACTATCGCCATCGGAGATGCGGGTGGCAATATTCTTTCCGCTGCCACGTCGACCAACCGTGAGGGAATTGCAACCCTGCGCTTTATGGTCGAGATCTCGGACGCGAGTGGTCTGGATCCGCTGCTGGCTTCCATCAGCAGCGTCGATTCGGTCTACGATGCTCGCCGCCTGATGCCCGGCGAGGGTGGAGCGCAGCTCAAGCGCCGCGTTTAGTCGCGACGAACGTGCCACATTATCGATATTCGCTACACTCGAGGCATCGTTTGATGCCTCGAGTTCTATAGAGAGGAGAGGGACATGGGTGCTGCGTCCTTGGATTTAACTCCCAAGGGATCGGTCGAGATCGAGACGCTCGTAAACGGTCCCATTCAGACCAATAGCTATGCTGTTATTACGGACAATGAGTGCGTGATTATCGATCCCGCATGGGAAGGCGAGCGCTTGGTGGAGCATATTCGAGCCGAACACCCCGATGTGCAGGTGCTCGGCGCCGTTTGCACGCACGGTCACGCCGACCATGTTGGCGGTGTCGCTGGAGTTCGGGCCGCCGTTGGCGCCGACGCCCTGTACGAGCTGTGTGGCAAGGACGCAGCAGTGCCGCATGCGAATATCGAGGAGCAGCGAGCGATGTGGGGCATCGAGACGCCCGATCCAGGTGAGCCGACGCGGCTGCTTGCCGAGGGCGACACCATTGAGCTGGGCGACATTTGCCTGCAGGTAATTGAGGTGCCCGGGCACACACCGGGCGGCATCGTTCTGTTCGCCGCCACTGAGCAGAGGAACATTGCCTTTGTGGGCGACACCCTATTCCCGGGCAGCCACGGCCGCACCGATCTTGCCGGTGGCGACGAGGCAGCGATTCTGCGCTCGCTCTCCAAGCTCGCCCACATGCTTCCACCCGATACCGTTTGTTTGACTGGCCACGGTCCCTCGACCACTATGGCGCGTGAACTCATGTGCAACCCGTTCATGCGCTAGACAGTTTCCGTTTCCACCCAAGAGACTTCCGACTTCTGGGGAAATCGGGATTGTGGAACACCTTTCATAAACCTTGTATCTTTCTAATTGTCGGATAGATACGGGGAGGTGAAACGTTGGTGTTAGATTCACAGGTTCAAAAAGTACTTGACTACATAGAGGCTAATCACGATGTTTCGCCCGCTCGTCTTTGCGAAGAGTTTGGCGTGAGCGATCGCACGATTCGTACTTATGTCAAGAAGCTCAACGCTGTCCTCGAGCCTCAGGCCCATATCCATAAACACCGTGGCGGGGGTTATACCCTCAATATCAGCGATTGCGACGCATACCGCTCGATCAAGGACGATGCATCCAATGGGGGTCTCAAGTCAATTCCCTCTACGAGCGAGGGGCGCGTTGAGTACTTGCTGAACGACCTGTTGAGTCGCGTCGACTGGATCACCCTGGACGATCTTTCGGAGATCCTCTATGTATCCCGCAATGCTATTTCAGGCGATCTCAAGCGGGTTGAGGCACAGCTGGCCAAGTTCGATCTCAAGCTTGAACGGCGTCCTCATTACGGGATTCGCGTGAGCGGCTCGGAGATGTCGCGTCGCCTCTGCTTGGCAAGCATTACGCTCGACAAGCTTGCAGAGCATCGTGAGAGCGATTCTCAGAACCAGGTGACCCTCGACACGATTGCCACCTGTGTGAATGAGGTCATTGCCGAGGAAGGCTTCCAAATCAACTCAGCGGCCTATCAAAACTTGCTGGTTCATATCGCGGTCGCCATTTGGCGAATCCGCGAGCAGTGCTACGTCCCGCTCGAAGCCGAACATATTGAGAAGCTGCGTACAGCGCGCGAGTTTGCGGTGGCCGGTTGTGTGGCTTTGCGTATCGAGAAAGCTTTCGACATTCGGCTCCCAGAGGAGGAGGTTGCCTACATCGCCATTCACCTTGCGGGAAAGCAATCTCTGTATGCTAGTTCCGACGGTGCAGATGAAGGTCTCGTAATTTCCGACGAGGTTTGGGATGTGGTCACTGAGATGCTCGAGTGCATCTGGGATTCCTATCACTTTGATTTTCGCGGCGATCTTGAGCTCCGCATGAACCTCGCGCGTCATATCGTTCCGCTTGCCGTGCGTCTCAAATATCGCATGCATATCGATAATCCGCTGCTTGCCGATATCAAGGAGAGATTCGCGCTCGCGTATTCGATGGCACTCGATTCGTCGGTCATCCTTGCCGAGCACTACGGTAGTCGTCTTTCGGATGACGAGATCGGCTATATCGCACTCGCCTTCGCCTTGGCGCTTGAGCGCCAGAAGAGCGAGGTCCCGCGTAAGAATATCCTCGTAGTGTGCGCGAGCGGACAGGGAAGCGCCAAGCTCCTTGAGTACCGATACCGCCAAGAGTTCGGTGCTCTCGTGGACAAGATTGTGACCTGCGATGCCTCCCATGTCGACAGTATTGATATGACGGGTATCGATTACGTTTTTACCACGGTGCCCCTGCATCGAGCGCTTCCGGTGCCCGTGCGCGAGGTGAGCTTCTTTCTCGATGCCGATGATATGCACGATGTTCGTGAGATTCTTGCCGGTGCAAATGTTACCGGTGACCTTGCACCTTATTTTTCGGCTGACCTTTTTGTCTCCGATATGGTCGCTGCAGACAAGAACGAGGTCATCTCAATTCTATGCGAGCAGGTCGCCGCCATGCGTAACGTGCCTGACGAGTTTAAGCAGCTGGTCATGCGTCGCGAGGAACTCGCGCAGACGAGTTTTGGCAATCAGGTCGCCATGCCCCATTCGGTCAAGGGCCGTGACGGACGAGACGTTTGTTTGCGTTGGACTGCTGCGCGAGCCGGTCGAATGGAACGGGCAAGCGGTGCGGGCGGTCTTTCTAGTATCAGTCTCAAAGGCTAAGGACAAGAAGCTTGACCGTTTCTACCGCAGTATGGCCAAGATGCTTACCAGCAAAGAGGCTATCCAGGGGCTTGTCGACAACCAACGATGGGAGACCGTCGTCAAGCTTTTGAATATGTATGGAAAAACAGACAACAACGAGTAGAAGGAGACACCGATGGACGAGAGCAAATATGAAAATGCCCTTCAAATCATCCTGCATGCGGGCAACGCCAAGTCCGCCGCGCTCATGGCAATCGACGCCGCCCATGATGGCGATTTCGAAGAGGCCGAGAAACAGCTCGCCGAGGCGCAGTCCGAGATGAGCGCTGCCCACAAGATGCAGTTCGAGCTCACTCAGGCTGAAGCGAACGGCAATACCGTCGATATCAACATCATCTTGATCCATGCCGAAGACCATCTGACGATGGCCATCATGGCGAGTGATTTTGCCGAGCGCTTTATCGAGCTTTATCGCGATAAGTACGAGGGCAAGTAACCCTAAAATACCGAGTTTGGTCAATCGGGCGCCCAAGATGAGCGCTTTTGAAAGGAGTCCGTTATGAACATCATGTTGGCTTGCTGTGCTGGTATGAGCACCTCGCTCGTTGTGAGCAAGATGGAGGAGGCCGCTAAGGCCCAGGGCAAGGATGATTACAAGATTTGGGCCGTCGAGCAAGGCCAGGTTGCCGAGGAACTCGGAAACTTTGACGTTTTGCTGCTTGGCCCGCAGGTCCGCCATCTTCAGCGCAAGCTCACCAAAGTCGTTGACGGCAAAGCTCCCGTTGCCGTAATCGATCCGGTTGCCTACGGCAGCTGCGATGGCGCCAAGGTCCTCAAGCAGGCGGAGGACCTGGTCGCCAAGGCATAAGGGCTCAATAGCCCAAAATCGCCGCTGTGCGACTAGCACTCGACAGCGGTCTACATCCGAAAGCACGTCATTAACTTTCGAAAGCAGGTACATCATATGGCTTTCTCCGAGAAATTCGAAGATGTGATGATGGTTGTCGCAGAAAAAGTAGGCGACAACGTATATCTCTCCGCAATTAAGGATGCCTTTACCGCGTTTATGCCCTTCGTTATCGTGGGTTCTATGGGCACGCTGCTCAAGACGTTGGTCTCTTCCACCACGACGGGGCTTGCACAATGGGTGCCCGCGCTCGCGGGGCTTGAGCCGGCATTTTCCGCTATCAACTACTGCACCATGTCCTTCATGACGGTGCCCATCACCTTCCTGATTGGCCTTTACCTGGCCCGTGCCAAGAAGGCTCCGGAGTATCCGACGGCGCTCGTCTCCGTGGCGGCCTACATCTCCATGATTTGCACCTCTATCAAGGTCGACGGTGCCGGCACGGCTCTCGAGGCTCCGGTGTCTGGTCTTCTTACCACTCAGATGGGCGCTCAGGGTCTTTTTGTCGGCATGATCACGGCCGTTGTGTTCGGTTCGCTTTTCTGCTGGCTCTCTAAGATCGACCAGATCAAGATCAAGATGCCTCCTTCGGTTCCCTCTGGTATCTCCCAGTCCTTCAACGTTATGATCCCGGTCTTTATTGTCCTCGTCGTGAGCGCTATCTTCGGCCTTGGCTTCCAGGCCCTTACCGGCTCCTATATCAACGATTGGATCTACGGCCTTATGCAGGCTCCGCTCGAGGCGGCCTTCAAGACTCCGGCTGGCGTTGTCATCATCGTTGTCGTGTCCCAGCTCTTCTGGGTTCTCGGTATCCATGGCGGTCTCATTGTTTCCCCGGTGCGCAACCCCATGTTCAATGCCGCAATCGCCGCCAACACCGCCGCCCTTGCCGCTGGCACCATGCCCGATTCTCCGTTCACCATGGGTTTTTGGAACTGCTTCGTTGCTCCCGGTGGCGCCGGTATGACCCTCTGCCTCATCATCGCTATTTTCCTGTGCTCCAAGCGCGATGAGGAAAAGGCTATCGCCAAGCTCGGTTTCCTGCCTGGCATCTGCGGCATCTCCGAGCCCGTCGTCTTCGGTATCCCTCTGGTCTTGAACCCGATCTACGCGATTCCGTTTGCCTTTGGTTCCGGTATCTGCGTCGCCATCGCCATGTTCGCCACCTCTATCGGCTTCCTTCCCTGCAACACCGTTGACGTGCCCTTTGGTGTGCCCATCCTGCTTAATGCCTTTGTTGGCCATGGCTGGCAGGGTGTTGTGGTCCAAGTCGTCGAGCTCGTCGTGGGCGTCCTTATCTGGATCCCCTTCGTCCTCGCCAACAGCAAGCTGGCCAAGAAGGAGCAGGAAGAGGCTGCTCAGGCCTAATGGCTACACCTATCGGCTGTCCGATAATATGCCTGTAACTTCGAGGGGCGCGGTGCACGGGAGCGCCGTGCCCCTCTTTTTAACTAAGGAGATAACTATGAGCTACGTGTTCCCAGAAGGCTTTTTGTGGGGCGGTGCCACTGCCGCCAACCAGTGCGAGGGTGCTTGGGATGTGGATGGCAAGGGCCTTTCGGTCGCCGACTGCACCACCTATAAGCCCAAGGTCGACAAAAAGGACTACGCGGCCCTTCACGGCATCACTGACGAACAGATCAAGGAGGCCGAGGCTTCGACCGATATCCACGTGTACCCCAAGCGTCACGGCATCGACTTCTTTCATCGCTACAAGGAGGACATTGCGCTTTTCCAGGAGATGGGCTTCAAGACGCTGCGCGTATCCATCCAGTGGACTCGCCTGTTCCCCACGGGTACAGAGGAAGAGCCGCTCCAGGCCGGCATCGACTACTACCGCGACCTGTTCCGCACCATGAAGGATGCGGGCATTGAGCCACTTGTGACGCTTCACCACTACGAGATGCCGCTCTATTTGGCAAACCACTACGATGGTTGGGGCAAGCGCGAAGTCATCGACTTCTTCTTGCGCTTCTGCGAAGTCTGCTTCCGCGAGTTTGGAAAGTACGTTACCTATTGGCTCACATTCAATGAGATCGACTCTGTGTTCCGCCACCCCTGGACCACGATCGGCGTTTGCACCGAGCGTTATCCCGAGGATAAGCGCGAGGAGCTTATCTACCAGTGCGTGCACAATCAGTTTGTGGCGAGCGCCCTTGCCACCAAGATGCTGCACGAGATGGTTCCCGGTGCTCAGATGGGCTGCATGGTCACGCGCACCCTCACCTATCCCGAGAACTGCAATCCCAAAAACATGCTGCTTGCGCAGAAGGACAACCGCGATAACTACTTCTATAGCGATGTCCAGGTACTTGGCGAGTATCCGCAGCATGTGCTCAACTATTGGAAGCGCAAGGGCATCCACGTCGAGTTCGGCATGGGTGACGAGGCCATTCTCAAGCAGTATCCGGTCGACTTCGTCTCGTTTTCTTATTACATGTCGATGGTTGACTCCATTGATGCGGACAAGCGCGAGAAAGTCGGAGGAAACCTTGCTACCGGCGTCAAGAACCCCTTCCTGCCCATTTCTGACTGGGGTTGGCAGGTCGACCCCGATGGCCTCACCTACGCGTTGATCGATATGCAGGACCGCTACCATAAGCCGCTCTTTATCGTCGAGAACGGTCTTGGCGCCTACGATAAGGTCAACGAAGACGGCACGATTGACGATGACTATCGCATCGACTACTTCCGTGAGCACATTAAGGCCATCGGCGCTGCTATCGAGGAAGGTGTCGACGTGATGGGCTATACCCCGTGGGGGTGCATCGACCTGGTCTCGATGTCGACGTGCGAAATGGACAAACGGTACGGCTTTATCTATGTTGACCTCGACAATGAGGGCAACGGTACCTATGCACGCTCTAAGAAGAAGAGCTTCGATTGGTACCAGAAGGTTATCGCCACCAACGGTGCTGACCTCGACTAGCTTTCATTCAACAAGTGTGAGGGCCGTCGCGATGACGGCCCGTTTCCTATAGAAAAGAGGACGACCATGGGTGTTTTTCCAAAAGACTTTCTTTGGGGCGGCGCGACTGCTGCCAATCAGTTCGAGGGAGCCTGGGACGTAGACGGCAAGGGTCCGAGTTGCATGGATATGGCCACTAACGGCAACCATCACCACCCGCGCGAGATCACGCCCGAGCTCGACCCCAACAAGCTCTATCCCTGTCACGATGGTGTCGATTTCTACCATCACTACAAAGAGGACATCGCCTTGCTCGCCGAGATGGGATTCAAGGTCTTTCGTTTCTCGATGAACTGGCCTCGCGTCTTCCCAACGGGATTCGAAGATGAGCCCAACGCGGCTGGCCTTGCGTTTTACGATTGCGTGATGGACGAGTGCCATAAGTACGGCATCGAACCGCTCGTGACGCTGAGTCATTACGAGATGCCTTTTGCCATGTGCCAGAAAGTCGATGGCTGGGCTTCGCGCGAGGCTATTGACTGCTACGTGAAGTATGCCAAGACCGTCATGGAGCATTTCAAGGGCAAGTGTCGCTACTGGCTCACGTTCAACGAGATCAATTGCGGCATGATGTCCCTTGGCAACTACATGAGTCTCGGCATTCTGAATCCGGGCTCCTTTGACCTTCGCCATCAGAAAGATGACCCGCAGAAGCGTTTGCAGGCGCTGCACCATCAGTTTGTCGCAAGTGCTCTTGCGGTCAAGGCGGGGCACGAGATCGACCCCGACAACAAGATGGGTTGTATGATTGCCTACATGCTGGCCTATCCGCTCACGCCCAATCCTGCGGACGTCGAGCTTGCCCGCGAGCGTAACCAGTATCGCAACTACTACTGTTCAGATGTCCAAGTGCGCGGCGAGTACCCCTACTTTGCCCAGCGCATCTGGGACGAGGAGGGCGTGACGCTCGATATCACCGACGAGGACCGTAAGATTCTCAAAGAGGGTACGGTCGATTTCTATACGCACAGCTACTATCAGAGCCAGTGCGCAAGCACTGACCCTGCCGAGGAGACGAGCGGTAACCTTCTCGGGGGCGCCAAGAATCCTTACCTCAAGGAGACTGCATGGGAGTGGCCAATCGACCCTATGGGTCTGCGTATCATGCTCAACCAGGTGTACGAGCGCTATCAAATTCCCATTATGGTGGTTGAGAACGGCCTCGGCTGCTGCGACGAGGTCAATCCGGATGGATCCATCGACGACGACTATCGTATCGAGTACTTGCGCGATCACATCAAGGCCATGGCCGAGGCCATCAAGGATGGTGTTGAGGTCTGGGGCTACACGCCTTGGGGCTGCATCGACCTGGTGAGCAATGCCGATGGAGAGATGGCCAAGCGCTACGGGTTTGTTTATGTCGATAAGCACGATGACGGCACCGGTACTATGGAGCGCTCGCGTAAAAAGAGCTTCTACTGGTACAAGAAGGTTATTGAGACCAACGGCGAGGAGCTGTAATGGGAGGAGCGGTTGCCGCGCTTATCAGTCAGATCGTCATCATGTTTATCCTGATGGCGATCGGCTATTTTCTCTACCGCATGAAGATTATCGACCGCAAGGGCACGAGCCAGATGGCCAATGTGGTCATCTATGTGGCGTATCCCTGCATTACGCTGAGAACCCTTATGGTCGACTTCGAACCCAACATGATCCGCGACGCGGGATTTTGCTTTGTGCTTACCGTTGTGGTCACACTAATTTCGATTCCGCTCACGCGTCTGTTTTTTAAAAAGGAGGATGGTGTCGCCCGTTACGGTGCCATCTTCTCCAACAGCGGCTTTATCGGGGTTCCCATTGTTATGGGCGTGTTCGGGTCCGAATACGTCTTCTACCTCTCCATCGGAGTCTCATGCCTCACGTTTTTCATTTGGACGTATGGCGTATGGTTGGTTTCGGGTGATAAGAGCCAGATGTCCTTTAAGAACTGCATTACTAACCCCAATCTCATCATGATCTTGATTGGTCTTGTTTGCTTTTTCTTTTCAATCCATCCGCCCGCGTTGATGGCGACGATTCTCGATGACCTGGGTGCGCTCAATACGGGCCTTGTGATGCTTGTGCTTGGAGCCTATTTGGCGCAGAGCGATATGCGCGCTGTCGTTACGAGCAAAAAGGCCTATCTCGTTAGCTTGGTGAGACTCGTCATCATCCCGGCGATCGTTGTTGGCATATTGGCGCTCTTCCCGTGGATTGATGCCAAGGTTCGCCTCACGATGCTTATCGCTCTCGGTGCACCTGTCGCATCGTTCGCGGCCATCTTGTCCGAGAAATACGGCGGCAACTATAAGTTTGGAATCGGTTTGGTGACGCTGTCCACGATTCTGTCGCTCGTCGCCATGCCCATCATGCTTGAGCTCGCGTCTTTGGTGATCGTATAGCTGGTTGGTATTTGGGGGGTTGACAATAACGTCAACCCCCCAAACTCGTCAACGGCCGTTCTGAGGCGGCAGGCGGTATAAAAAATCGCTAAAGTACCCATATTCGTGAACAAACGAACGTTTATGCCCGGGTGCGCCGTGGTAAAATCTCAGGCGTTATCGGAGCAACCTTACAGGAGGTTTCTTTTATGCTCGTCAACGCAGCAGACATGCTCAAGAAGGCTGAGGCCGGCAAGTACGGTCTCGGTGCCTTCAACACCAACAACCTCGAGTGGACCCTGGCTATTCTCCAGGCCGCCGAGGAGGCCAAGTCTCCGCTGATCCTTCAGTGCACCGCTGGTGCCGCTAAGTGGATGGGCGGTTTCAAGGTCTGCGCCGACATGGTCAAGGCTGCCGTCGAGGCCACGGGCGTTACCGTTCCCGTCGCCCTTCACCTCGATCACGGTTCTTACGAGGACTGCTTCAAGTGCATCGAGGCCGGCTTCACGTCCATCATGTATGACGGCTCTCACGAGGAGACCTTCCAGCTTAACCTCGACCGCACCAAGGAGCTCGTTGAGCTTGCCCACTCCAAGGGCATGTCCATCGAGGCCGAGGTCGGCGGCATCGGCGGCACCGAGGACGGCGTGACCTCCAGCGGCGAGCTCGCTGATCCTGCTGAGTGCAAGCAGATCGCTGACCTGGGCGTCGACTTCCTCGCCTGCGGTATCGGCAACATCCACGGCGTGTACCCTGCCGACTGGGCTGGCCTTTCCTTCGAGCGTCTGGGCGAGATCAAGGCCCAGACCGGCGATCTGCCCCTCGTCCTGCACGGTGGCACCGGCATCCCCGAGGATCAGATCAAGAAGGCCATTTCCCTGGGCATCTCCAAGATCAACGTCAACACCGACCTGCAGCTCGTCTTCGCCAAGGGCGTTCGCGAGTACATCGAGGCTGGCAAGGATCAGCAGGGCAAGGGCTTTGACCCCCGCAAGCTCCTCAAGCCTGGTCGCGACAACATCGTTGCCCGCACCAAGGAGCTCATGGAGGAGTTTGGCTCCGTCAACAAGGCGTAAGTGTCGCTAAACTTCCCACCGGAAGCCCCGTCCCCCTACACTGTTTCCTTTGCGCTCACCTGGCTTCGCCAGAAGTCGCGCTGAGGAAACAGTTCCGGGGGACGGGGCTTCCTTTGTTTAACGCCGCAGGGTTACAAGTCTGAATTCATTTTTAGAGGTACCGTTTATCGGTGTTGAGAGCTCCTTTATTGGGGCTTTCTTTTTTATCTCGCTACAATGGGCTTCAAGCGTTCTAGTGACTTGGAGTTTTGGTATGGCTGTTATTAATGTGCTGCCTTCGGATGGGAAGGTTATTGACGAGGGCCCAGTTGGTTGCTCTGCTGATGTTCACTGTGATGACTTTCGTCATCTCGATGTTGGACTGCCGCCCGAGATTCTTCGTCTTAAGGATGCCGGGTATTTGACGCAGGCTGTTGCTGCCTGCGATCGCCTTTTGGAGCAGAACCCCGAGCCTTCGCTGGCTGCTTGTGTTCGTGCCGAGCGGTATCGCATGCTCGAGACGCCGCTTCATTTTTCGGTGTCGCGCGATCAGGCTATTGCGATGATTCGCGAGGAGTGGCCAGAGTTTATCGAAGAGCAGTTTGATGACCTGATTAATCGTAAGCGTATTGACTGGCGCTTTATCGATGGCGAGCTGTTCGTTCTCGACAACTTCCTTGATTCTTTGCGCGTGTATCCCAAGGAGGTTCCGGGTCTGCGCCCCGATTCTACGGATGGTATGGCGCTGCGCAATCAGATGCTTAAGGAGATGGAATCGCAAGGCGGGCTGTCTCGCGCCATTACGCTCAAGGCATGCGTGTCTGTTCCTGGTGCTCTGGAGGGAGAGACTGTTCGCTCGTGGCTACCCGTTGCCGCCGCCTGTCGTCAACAGTCTCATATCGAGGTTCTCGATATGACGCCGGAGGGTGCTGTTGCCCCCGCGAATGCTTCGGCGCGTACCGCCTCGTGGTCTTCTTCGAGTGAGCGCTCATTCTCGGTGACCTATCGCTATCAAATTGATGCCGCTTATCGTGATGTCTATGGGGGTGCGCTTCCGGTGCATCCTTGCATGGACGTGCCACTGCCCGTGGACACCTCCGAGGACCGTCCGCACATTGCATTCACGCCGTATCTGCAGCAGCTGACGGCCCGTGTCATTGACGGGCTCGAGGATCCGCTCGATCGCGCCCGTGCTATCTATGATTACCTGACGCAGCATATCGACTATCGCTATCAGCCGCCGTACTTGCTTTTGGGATCTATTGCCGATGACTGCGCGCATTCGCTCCGCGGCGATTGCGGCGTTATGGCGCTCACGTTTATCACCATGTGCCGTATCGCGGGCGTGCCTGCCCGTTGGCAGAGCGGCCTGTATGTTACGCCCGATTCGGTGGGGTCGCACGACTGGGCAGAGTTCTATACGCCGCAGACCGGTTGGCTCAACGCCGACGTATCATTTGGGTCTTCTGCTCGCAGGATGGGGGAGGAGTGGCGCCGCCGTCACTACTTTGGCAATCTCGACCCGTGGCGTATGGTGGCCAACAATCGATTCCAGGCAGAGTTTGAGCCCTCTTTCGACGGCATGCGCGAGGACCCTTACGATAACCAGATGGGTGAGGCTTCGGTCGACGGTCGCGGATGCCGTCGGCGCGAGATGCTCTGCACGGTCGAACTCATCGAAATGCTCGAAGTTCCATTTTCGGACTAATCGGTAGAAAGCTGTGATAAACTAACTCACGCATTGCGTGCCCGAGTGGCGGAATTGGCAGACGCAGTGGACTCAAAATCCACCGTTGGCAACAACGTGCGAGTTCGAGTCTCGCCTCGGGCACCATTCATGCAAGCGAGCGTTCAAGGGGGTTGCGGCCCCCTTTTTCGTGCCGAACTCGCGTGAGCGCGCGAAGCGTTAAGCAAACAGGCTTGTGGCCTGTTTGTAGCGGAGCGTGGCGAGGGCGCCACGCGCCCGAAGCCCGGGGCTTCGCGAAGCGAAGGCCCTTCGAGTCTCGCCTCGGGCACCATACATGCAAGTGAGCGTTCAAGGGGGTCAAGGTCCCTTTTTCGTGTACGTAATGTGATAACGCGCTGTACGTGTTATTATTCGCAAGGCGTTGTTCCCACAATGCCCTAAAGAGGAACCTGAGGGTTCCCACCTTTTGGCGCCAATGAGCAGCTGACTGGTCATACAACTTAGATTCCCTTCCTCAAATCGAGGAAGTCTATGTGTACGACCTGGTTGCTGAGAAGCGCCGGGTTATTTTTTTATGAATGGAGGTAGGGAAAATAGCTAAGTCTGATGACACCCGCATCAACGACGAGATCACTGCATCTTCGTGTCGTTTGATTGGCGTCGATGGCTCTCAGCTCGGCCTGTTCGCCATCCGCGATGCCCAGCGCGTCGCCGACGATCAGGGTCTCGACCTGGTCGAGATCGCTCCCAACGCGGAGCCGCCGGTCTGCAAGGTCATGGACTACGGTAAGTTCAAGTACCAGCAGGCCATGAAGGCCAAGGCTGCTCGTAAGAACCAGTCCAAGGTCGAGGTCAAGGAAATGAAGTTCCGACCCAAGATCGACGTTGGCGACTACGAGACCAAGAAGGGCCACGTTCTGCGTTTCCTCAAGAAGGGCGCACGCGTTAAGATCACCATCATGTTCCGCGGCCGTGAGATGGCTCACCCGGAGCAGGGCCTTAACGTTCTCGAGCGTCTCGCCGAGGATCTCAAGCCTTACGCTACGGTCGAGTCCAAGCCTAAGATGGAAGGCCGTAACATGCTTATGCTGCTCGCCCCGATTAAGGGCGCCTTCGATGAGGATAAAGCGGCAAGCGATAGCAAGTAACTAGTGTTCTGTAACCGATTAAGGAGTATTTCATGCCTAAGATGAAGTCCCACAGCGGCACCAAGAAGCGTTTCCGCAAGACTGGTACCGGCAAGCTTATGCGCGCCAAGGCTTTCAAGAGCCACATCCTGAGCAAGAAGTCCACCAAGCGTAAGCGTGGCTTCCGTCAGGAGACCGAGATCGCCGCTGCCGACCGCAAGGTCATCAAGTCGCGTCTCGCCTAAGTTCGCGTTCCCGTTTTTCGTTTTACCGTCTAGGAGTTGATAGAACATGGCACGTATTAAGCGCGCTGTTGCCGCCAAGAAGAAGCGCCGTACCGTTATGCACCGTGCGAAGGGTTACTACGGTGCCGCTTCGCGTACTTACAAGCATGCTAAAGAGCAGGTCCAGCACTCCCTGCAGTATCAGTATCGTGATCGCCGCAACAAGAAGCGCGAGATCCGTTCTCTCTGGATCACCCGTATCAACGCTGCTGCTCGCCTGAACGACATCTCTTACTCTCAGTTCATGCACGGCCTGAAGGTTGCCGGCATCGAGCTCGACCGCAAGGTCCTGGCTCAGATGGCTTACGAGGACATCGAGTCCTTCAACGAGCTGGCTGCCATTGCCAAGAAGGCTCTCGAGGCCTAATAGATTCTCTTGAATCGCTAGGGGAGTGTCGCACTGTGCGCGGCGCTCCCTCTTTTTTATCGAAAGCGCTGGTTTATATAGCAAAGGCGCGGGTAGATAGACACTTACAGGTGACCGATCTTTATATATCTCTTAACCGAAGGGTCATCATCTGATACGTGCAGTATTTCTGCACCAGCCTTTCTATTACTTATATAGGAAGCGATATGTTGTGTAGGACTTGTGAAGAGTAGAATTGACGTCCCACATCGCTTCGCGGTCTGGCAATATATCTCCTTGCCGCGCGGCCTGGTCGGACCGGATCAGCCGCCAGGCGTGCACCTTGAGAACCGGATACTGCGAGGATGGACACACCAGTTGTGTCGCATCCGGGCAGACATCGAACCATTTGAAATGGTCTAACTTGGATTTGTTTTTCGCAAGGCCGCCGAGAGGCGGCCCCGAGAAATTCCTTTTCCTATCTAATAGAACCATATGAATCGAACGGAACCGATCAGCTAATAGTTGTGAGGACCGGACGGGCTCGAAGCCCATTTATTTTGGACGGAGAGTTCGATCCTGGCTCAGGATGAACGCTGGCGGCGCGCCTAACACATGCAAGTCGAACGGCACCCCTCTCCGGAGGGAAGCGAGTGGCGAACGGCTGAGTAACACGTGGAGAACCTGCCCCCTCCCCCGGGATAGCCGCCCGAAAGGACGGGTAATACCGGATACCCCCGGGCGCCGCATGGCGCCCGGGCTAAAGCCCCGACGGGAGGGGATGGCTCCGCGGCCCATCAGGTAGACGGCGGGGTGACGGCCCACCGTGCCGACAACGGGTAGCCGGGTTGAGAGACCGACCGGCCAGATTGGGACTGAGACACGGCCCAGACTCCTACGGGAGGCAGCAGTGGGGAATCTTGCGCAATGGGGGGAACCCTGACGCAGCGACGCCGCGTGCGGGACGGAGGCCTTCGGGTCGTAAACCGCTTTCAGCAGGGAAGAGTCAAGACTGTACCTGCAGAAGAAGCCCCGGCTAACTACGTGCCAGCAGCCGCGGTAATACGTAGGGGGCGAGCGTTATCCGGATTCATTGGGCGTAAAGCGCGCGTAGGCGGCCCGGCAGGCCGGGGGTCGAAGCGGGGGGCTCAACCCCCCGAAGCCCCCGGAACCTCCGCGGCTTGGGTCCGGTAGGGGAGGGTGGAACACCCGGTGTAGCGGTGGAATGCGCAGATATCGGGTGGAACACCGGTGGCGAAGGCGGCCCTCTGGGCCGAGACCGACGCTGAGGCGCGAAAGCTGGGGGAGCGAACAGGATTAGATACCCTGGTAGTCCCAGCCGTAAACGATGGACGCTAGGTGTGGGGGGACGATCCCCCCGTGCCGCAGCCAACGCATTAAGCGTCCCGCCTGGGGAGTACGGCCGCAAGGCTAAAACTCAAAGGAATTGACGGGGGCCCGCACAAGCAGCGGAGCATGTGGCTTAATTCGAAGCAACGCGAAGAACCTTACCAGGGCTTGACATATGGGTGAAGCGGGGGAGACCCCGTGGCCGAGAGGAGCCCATACAGGTGGTGCATGGCTGTCGTCAGCTCGTGTCGTGAGATGTTGGGTTAAGTCCCGCAACGAGCGCAACCCCCGCCGCGTGTTGCCATCGGGTGATGCCGGGAACCCACGCGGGACCGCCGCCGTCAAGGCGGAGGAGGGCGGGGACGACGTCAAGTCATCATGCCCCTTATGCCCTGGGCTGCACACGTGCTACAATGGCCGGTACAGAGGGATGCCACCCCGCGAGGGGGAGCGGATCCCGGAAAGCCGGCCCCAGTTCGGATTGGGGGCTGCAACCCGCCCCCATGAAGTCGGAGTTGCTAGTAATCGCGGATCAGCATGCCGCGGTGAATGCGTTCCCGGGCCTTGTACACACCGCCCGTCACACCACCCGAGTCGTCTGCACCCGAAGTCGCCGGCCCAACCGAGAGGGGGGAGGCGCCGAAGGTGTGGAGGGTGAGGGGGGTGAAGTCGTAACAAGGTAGCCGTACCGGAAGGTGCGGCTGGATCACCTCCTTTCTAGGGAGATAAATCTTCTAGAGAGATCAACTTAACTCGAATAGAGGGCAGGAGCCCGTCCGGTAGATGTCCGCCCGGAAGTCCCCGCAGCACCCGGTCCCCGGGGTCGCACCCGCGTACCTTGAGAGCCGCATAGCGATAGGAGAGAGATGGAAGATCATTCTTCCAGACTCGATTCTTTTCTGCGATTAAATCAAGAATGATAGCAATCATTCATCCGATCCAAACAAGAAGAATTCACTTATATATGAGTGAGGAGCATCTGATCGCGAGCACAGTCAACTACTGTGCCGCGGTATGAGATACCCGAATTGCGACATACGAGCGCTATTCATGATATCGATTAATTTTAATTAGCGACACGTGGATATCCCGCGGGCCCGAGAGCGGTCCCGCAAGATACCACGGGCGCACGGCGGATGCCTTGGCACAGGGAGCCGATGAAGGACGCGGCAAGCTGCGATAATCCCCGGCGAGGAGCACACATCCTTCGACCCGGGGGTCTCCGAATGGGCGAACCCATCCACAGAGGTGTGGATATCCCCACCCCGAACACATAGGGGCGGGGAGGACAACCCGGGGAACTGAAACATCTAAGTACCCGGAGGAGAGGAAATCAATCTCGAGACTCCCCGAGTAGCGGCGAGCGAAAGGGGACCGATGGCCAAACCGTCGAGCGGGCATACCCGGCAGGGGTTCCGCCGACGGGGTTGCAGGGCCGCGCATCCGGGGGCTGCCGCCCCCGGCGCGAATTTGGTATCCGCAAAGCACTCGGCGCCAAA
>CABPCW010000010.1 GCA_902406155.1 uncultured Collinsella sp. | reverse complement strand
TCGTTTGTCTCTGCCCGGGCGCCTGAAGGACGAGCTCTACAGGAACCGGACGTGGCGGAGCTTCGAGGAGTTCAAGCGGGACCTCCACGCCTACACCGTTCACTGGAACAAGAGGAGGCAGGTTAAGCAAAAGGGATTGACCCCGGAGGAGTTCCGAAATCAGTCCCCATGTGCGGCATAGGCCGCTAATTGACCCGTCCAAGTATCGGGGCGCAGTTCATTTCAGCGCCGCCCGAGAAAGCTAAACGCCTTCTGGCAGGTTGTCCCGGGCCGAGGGCGGCCACCTTGATCGCCCTCGGCCCTCACCCACCTCATCTGCTCCTCAATTACATAGAGCTGATTGAGGAGGGCGCAGGCTAGCGGGTGCCTTCCTCATCGTCGTTGGGCCGGTAGGTGATGAACTCGATAACAAAGGCCAGGACGGCAGAGACGAGCGAGGCGATGATCGCGAAGATCATGTGGGAGATCCCGGCGCCACCAGGGGTCCCGTCGATAAAGTTGAGCAGGTTGAAGACGCCGAGGCCGCCCGAGATGTACATGAGAGCGCCAGTCATTCCCACGATGGCGCCGCCCACGGCGGAGCTCAGGCATGCCACGACGAACGCGCGCTTGTTGGGGAGGGCGATGCCGTAGATGCCCGGCTCGGTGACGCCGAAGAAGAAGGCGGAGATCATCGCGGGAAGGGCGATGCCGCGGAAGCGCTCGTCCTTGTTTCTGAGGTACATAGCAAAGATGACCGCTCCGAGTGCGAACCCGTGGCCGATGGTGGCGGCGAGCACGCTATCGTGACCGAGGGTGTTCAGGTTCATGATGGAGATGGGGATGAGGCTCCAGTGGAAGCCGAAGATGACGAGGCACATCCACAGTCCGCCGACCAGGGCGCTGCCCAGGACGGAACCAACCACGGGGAGCTGGAAGATGAACGAGAACGCCGCGCTCAGCAGGTTGGTGATGAGGGTGGCCACCGGGCCGATGATGAGGTAGCCCAAGACGATGGAGACCGTCATCGTGGCGAGCGGGACAAGGAACATCTTGAGCGCAGCCGGCATCCAGCTCTTGAGCCAGCGCTCAAGGATAGAGCCGAACCACACCATGAGAAGGACGGGGATCACCGAGCTCACGTAGCCGGACACGGGCATGATGATGGGGATCCCGAGGGCGGTGGCGTACCACGAGAACGTGCCGGCCACGCCGAGGTCGATGCTGCCGAGCGCCTCGCCCGAGGTCAGGGCGACCATCGTCGGGTAGAGGAGCGCCACGCCGATTGCCACACCGGTGAACTCGTTCATGCGGAACTTGCGCGCGGCACTGAACGCCAGGGCGACGGGAAGGAAGTAGAAGAAGCCGTCAGCCACGGTGTAGAGCAGCGTGTAGAGGCCGTCGTTTGCAAAGTCCGGGACGAAGTAGGTGATGAGGGCAAGCAGTCCCTTCATGATGCCTGCGGCGGCAAGCGGTCCCAGGATGGGCTGGAAGATGCCAGAGATGAGGTCGATGATGACGGAGGCCACGGTCTTCTCGCCCTGGGGCTCGTCGTCGGCGCTTGCGCCGCTCGAGAAGTTGCCGGCCTCCAGGACCGCGTCGTAGACGTCCTCGACGATGTTACCCACGACCACCTGGTACTGGCCGTTGGCCTGGATGACCTGGATGACGCCCTTGAGGGCCTCGATCTTGGCCGTGTTGGCGCGGGACTCGTCCTTGAGCTTGAAGCGCACGCGCGTGATGCAGTGCGCGACGCTGGCGACGTTCTCAGCGCCGCCTACGTTCTCGAGTATGGATCTGGCCAGGTCGTCGTATTTTTCAGCCATTATTTTCTCCTTAGTGATATTGCCCGGGTGGTTAGCCCAGGTCGCCTCCGTTGGTGGCGATGGCCTGTTGATACCAGTAGAAGCTCTTCTTGCGCCTGCGCTCGAGCGTGCCGTTGCCCAGGTTGTCGCGGTCCACGTAGATGAAGCCGTAGCGCTTCTCCATCTCGCCGGAGCCCGCGCTCACGAGGTCGATCGGCCCCCAGGTGGTGTAGCCGAGCATCTCGACGCCGTCCTGCTCGATAGCGTCGCGCATGGCCTCGATGTGCTCGCGCAGGTAGGCGATGCGGTAGTCATCCTCGATCGTGCCGTCGGGAAGCACCTCGTCATAGGCGCCGAGGCCGTTCTCCACCACAAAGAGCGGCTTCTGGTAGCGGTCCCAGAGGTCGTTGATCGTGATGCGGAACCCCAGCGGGTCGATGACCCAGCCCCAGTCGCTCGTGCGCACGTAGGGGTTCTCTACGCCGGCGAAGGCGTTGCCCTCGGCGACGCCGCCCACGGAATCGGGGTCGCCCGCGGTACAGCGCGAGGAGTAGTAGCTAAACGAGATGAAGTCGACGGTGTTCTCCGCAAGGATGCGCTCGTCCTCGGCGGTCATGCCCACGTCGATGCCCTCGCGCTCGAGCATCTTGAGCGCGTAGCCGGGGTAGTGCCCGCGTGCCTGCACGTCCACGAAGAAGAGGTCCTCCTGGTTCTTGACCTGCGCTGCACGGACGTCCTCGGGACGACAGGAGTAGGGGTAGTAGCTTCCCGCGGCGAGCATGCAGCCAACCTTGTTCTCCGGGTCGACCTCGTGGGCGATCTTGGTGGCCCAGGCGCTCGCCACGAGCTCGTTGTGCGCGGCGCGGTACTCGGCCTCGCGGGCATTCTCCCCGGGCTCGAGGACGATGCCGGCACCCATGAAGGGACGGTGCAAGATCATGTTCATCTCGTTGAACGTGATCCACCAATGCACGAGGCCGCGGTAGCGGTTGAAGAGCACCTTCACGAGCCGCTTGTAGAGCTCGATGAGGGCGCGGTTTCGCCAGGCGCCGTACTTCTTGACGAGGTGGATGGGGCAGTCGAAGTGTGTGATGGTCACGAGGGGCTCGATCCTGTGCTCGCGGCAGCAGCGGAACACGTCCTCGTAGAAGGCGAGCCCGGCCTCGTTGGGCTCCTCCTCGTCGCCATTGGGGAAGATGCGGCTCCAGGCAATGGAGAGGCGAAAGACCTTAAAGCCCATCTCCGCGAAGAGGGCTATGTCCTCGCGGTAGTGGTGGTAGAAGTCGATGCCCGTCTGGGCCGGGTAGTAGTACCCGGGCTCAAAGTCGAGCATGCGCCTCAGGCCGCGACTTACGTCGTTGCGCTCCGACCCGTGTGGGATGACGTCGACATTGGCAAGGCCGCGGCCGCCCTCGTCATAACCTCCCTCGCATTGGTTAGCAGCGGTGGCTCCTCCCCAAAGGAACCCTTTTGGAAATGGCATGGTGCCTCCTTCTCTCTGGCGCCCCCACCTCTGCGGGGACGCTTTATAACGTCCTTGCGACCTCACGCGCCGGGCCCGTGGCCCTTTCCCTGATGCGCGCGGGCCGCCCGTGAAGGGGTGACTAGCTGACGGCTTGTCCTGCGGCGGCGCGACGTGCCTCCCGGCCTCCAAGCAGGGAGGGGACCTGTGCCAGGCACACGCCGGCGAGGATGATGGCGACGCCCAGCCACTCGACGACGCCGAGCGGCTCGCCGAGGACGATCATGGCGATAAGCAGGCCGGCGGGGAGTTCCGCGGCGGCCATGACAGTGGAGAGACCCGCGGGCAGATGCGGAGAGCCCATGCCGAAGAGCAAGACCGGGCAGAGCATGCCAAAGAAGCCGGCGATGACGGCAAAGGGCAGGATGCCCTGGGCGAGGACGCCCGAGACGACGTAGTCCGGGCACACCGTGAGCGACATAACCACGGAGCCCGCGCACACGATGACGCCGCGCTGCTCGGACGAGCAGGGGGCCTCGACCTTGCCGGAGAGGGTGACAAAGAGGGAGCAGGACACGGCCGCCCCCAGCGCGCAGAGCAGGGCCACGGGGTCGTACCCGGTGATGCCGGTCTTGTAAACGCCGCTCGCGAACACCGTCCCGAAGACGATGGCCAGGGCGGAGGCCACTTGGAGGGGCCTCGGCGGCCGGCGCGTCATGACGGTCTGCCACACGAGCCCCAGCCACGTGAACTGGAAGAGGAGCGTGAGCGCCACCGGGGCGGGCAGCACGCTCATGGCGTAGCAGTAGAGGATTGAGGTGAGACAGGTGAGGGCTCCCAGGCCCATGAGCTTAAGGGCGAGCTTCCAGCCCACGCGCTGCCAGCGGTGCCCGAGTGCGTGCCCTGCGAGCGTGGCGAGGGCGAAGAAGAGGCAGCCGAGCCACGCTTGGCTCGCCACCACCTGTGCCGAGGTGAAGCCCGCGGCGTAGGCGAGCTTGTAGGTCGTGGCCATCGCGCCGTAGCAGGCGCCGCCCGCAAAGACCTGGAGCGCCGCCTTGGCCTGTCCCGCGCCCGTGGCTCCCGCCCCGGCGGCCTGTTGCTTGATTGTGTTTGTTCCTGCCATTAGGCTCCCTTCCGTCTGCTGTCTTGCAGACGCACGTCTCGTGCGTCTGTTCCCTGCAGTCGGAAGGTGGGCTCGTGCGGTCTTCTGGCGGTGCATGTGGCACCTGCTGCCAAGACGAAAAAAGCCACGCAACCGACTGCTCGGTTGCGTGGCAAAAAGGTGGCTAGCGCCCAGAAAAGTCCACGCGTTTTTAGACTGGGACAAATTACTACAACAGGTGAGATTCTGTCAAGAAAAACCGAGGAAAAAAGTGAGCCTCTGCCCGCCGTACCTGTGGCGGTCGTTCCCCGAACGGGGCGGTGCTGTTGGGGACTGTCTCGATCCGTAACAGTTGGGGCTAGTTTTGGTCGATGGATGTTACAGATTGAGATTGTTGAGGATGGGTGGGGGTAGCTAATTCGGACGGGGCTATTTTAAACACTGGGAAATCGAGCGTGGAAAGCGGGGGTCTTCGGGGTATAAGACGGCTAATTGTATGCCGTTTTTTGAAAGGAACCCTTATGCCCAGCGTTGCCGTTCTTGCCGCCGATGGCTTTGAAACGATTGAATGCCTGACCATGGTCGATGTCATGCGTCGCGGCGGCGTGCGCGCCACGCTCGTCTCGATCATGCCCACGCGCGAGGTCGTAAGCTCGCTGCAGATTCCCGTAACCTGCGACGCACTCTTTGACGAGATCAACTTTGACGAGTACGACTGCGTCGTGCTGCCCGGCGGCCTGCCCGGCGCCACCAACCTGCGCGCCGACCAGCGCGTCTGCGACGTAGTCTGCGAGTTCGCCGCGACCAAGCATGTTGCCGCCATCTGCGCCGCCCCGTTTATCCTGGGCGAGCTTGACCTGCTCGAGGGACGCCGCGCCACGTGCTTCCCCGGCTTTGAGAAGAGCTTCCCCGAGGGTGCCTATACCGGCGACAAGGTCACACACGACGGCAACATCATCACCGCCAGCGGCATGGCCCAGTCGCTCCCCTTTGCGCTTGAGCTGCTGCGTACGCTCGCCGGCGACAAGGCTGTCGAGAAGGTTGCCGAGGGCATTCAGCTATGATTTTGGCTTCGCAATCACCGCGCCGCATCGAGTTGATGCGCGAAGCGGGCTACGACATCCGCGTCATTCCCGCTGACATCGACGAGACTCCTTTTGATGACGAGGCCCCGCTTACGCTTGTCGAGCGCTTGGCTCGCGCTAAGGCTGCCGCCGTTGCCGCCGAGCACGCCGATCCCAGAGAGCTGACCATCGCGGCCGACACCATCGTCACCTTCGATGGCAAGATTTTGGGTAAGCCGGCAAACGAGGACGAAGCCCGTACCATGCTCCACGAGCTCTCCGGGCGCACGCATCAGGTCGCAACCGGCGTCTGCATCGTTAGAGCCGGAGACGCCACAGCCCCGCACGCCGCCGAGAGCCTGTCGTTTGTCGATGTGACCGACGTGACGTTCTATGAGCTCACCGACGAGCAGATTGAGCGCTACGTCGCCTCGGGCGAGCCCATGGACAAAGCCGGCGCCTACGGCATCCAGGGCACAGGCGGGCGCATGCTCGTGCATGATATTTCGGGCGACTTCTACAACGTGGTGGGCCTGCCCATCGCTCGCGTCGTGCGTGCGATTCAAAAACTATCGTAATTGCATCTGGCGCTGGGTATCCCCCAGCGCCTACAATTTCGGCGTACCGTACGGATCCCGACCGGGCATAAGGCCCGGCGGAAAACCGATAGGAGTAAAACATGGATACACTGCTTGAGGCCATTGACGTTTGCGATGTCGATGGCTTTTGCTTTGGAAACTACACGGACGAGGAGGCCGGCACCGGTTGCACCGTAATCGTGGCACCCGAGGGCGCCACCGGCGGCGTTGACGTTCGCGGCGGTGCCCCGGCATCGCGCGAAACCGACCTGCTGCGACCCGAAAACACCGTCGACAAGGTCCACGCTGTCTGCCTTTCGGGCGGATCGGCCTTTGGTCTGGAGGCCGCAAGCGGCGTCGCTCGCGAGCTTGAGAGCCGCGGCATCGGCCTTCCCGTCGGCCCCACGCAGGTGCCCATCGTGTGTTCCAGCTGCATCTTCGACCTCGCCTTTGGCGACCCCACCGTGCGCCCCGACATTGAGGCTGGCATCTCCGCCGTGCGCGAGGCGCTCGACAACACCCCCACCACGCTCGAGCAGGGCAATGTGGGTGCCGGCACGGGTGCCACCGTAGGAAAGCTCATGGGCCCCGCCACCTGCATGAAGGCCGGCCTTGGCGCTGCCGCCGTGGCACTCGGCCCTGTTAAGGTGGGTGCCGTGGTTTCAGTCAACGCCTGCGGAAACGTCGTCGACCCCTTCACCGGCGAGTGGATCGCTGGTATGCGCGCTGCAGCAGATAGCGACCAAATCGTCGACATGGAGCTCGCAGCCTTTGCCGCCGCCGGCTCCATGCAAATGCCGCTCGACCGCACCAACACCACCATCAGCTGCATCGTCACCAACGTTGAGCTCACCAAGGCTCAGGCCACCAAGGTGTCCCAAATGGCCGCAGACGCCTATGCGCACGCCATCCGCCCCACGCACACCACCAACGACGGCGACACCATCTACACCCTCGCCAGCGGCAAACTAGACGCTCAGACAAGCGCCACCGTTCCCCTAGACCTGCTGGGCATGCTCGCCGTAAGGGCCCTACAGACCGCCATCGTAAACGGAGCCAAAACCGCCAAAACCTCCCACGGCATCCCCGGCGCCGCGAAGTAGCCTAACCTGACCGGTTGCCCGGTGGGTCTTGGTTATGTTTGCTGCTCTACAGTCCTGGCTCGCACGAAGAGCACATTAAGTGCTCTTCGGCTCGTGCGGAACTCGCGACAAACATAACCAAGACCCACCGGGCAACCTACCAACCAAAATCTTTTCAGCCCAGGCCCCTGTGTACCGCGCGTCCAATATCTTCAAATTCAGCTGTCTGACATAAAGCGAGGCATAGCAGAGGACCCCTGGTCCTTAACTTGATACGAGTTCCGCACGCAAAGGAGGCGCCAGTGGCGCCTCCTTCTTGCGCAGGACTGTCCGAAGTAGCAAGTTAAGGACCAGGGGTCCCCGTTACCCGAACGTTTCTGCACTAGTTGAATTTGAAGATCTTTGAGGCAAGACGGTATAGGCCGAGTGTGGTTTTGTCTCCGGCACGACCGCGGAGGTTAGTGAAGAAGCCGACCACGCCGTAGCGAGCGCGACGATACATGCGCTCGTCGTACTCCTTCAGGTCCTTCCACAGCGTCTTCAGGCGCTCATCGGCACAATCTTCCTCGGAAAGCTTGGTGAGCACCGAGCAAATCGCCATCATCATGGTGAAGTAGCCCATCATGTACGAACGCAGACGCGAGGACTCAACGTCCTGGTACAGGTGGAACGATTCCATCATAATGCGCGTTACGCGGAACTGCTGGCCCAGGCGCTTGACCATCGTAGCCTCGTTGACGCTCTGGCCCTCGCGACCGATAAAGTAGCGATAGAGGTCGATGTCGGCGTAGTACATGGTCTTGCAGCGCGGCAGCGGCACGTATGCGTAGATATTATCCACGTAGAACGTGTGTGCCGGCATAGGCAGATTGGACTCGCGCAGTACGTCGGTGCGATAGCACAGGCTGTGCATAAGCAGGTTCTGATCGGGACGGAAGTGTCCGATCTGGTCCCAAGAGAAAATCTTTTTGCGCGGCAGGGCAAACTTGTAGCCAATAGCTGTATGCGTGCCCTCGTAAACCTTCTCGTACACGTAGTTCGAGATAAACAGGTCGACGCGCTGGTCGCGCTCCTCAAAGCCACGCAGAATCGACAGCATGGTCGAAAGCGCCGCACCGTCGAGCCAGTCGTCCGAGTCAACGACCTTATAGTACGTACCATGCGCCTCACGCAGGCCCGAGAGGACGGCGATACCGTGGCCGCCATTCTCCTGGTGCACCGCGCGGATGATTCCAGGATAACGGGCCTCCCACTCGTCGGCCTTGGCGGCCGTCTCGTCCTTGGAGCCGTCGTCCACCACGATAATCTCGATATCGGTGGCGTAATTGCTCCCCTCCAAAATGGAGGTGATGCAATGGTCCATATCCTTGGCGGCGTTATACGAGGGAATACCGAATGTTATGACTTTATGCATGGCAGGCGATAATCTCATCCGAAAGATCGAGGGCAGAATTGGTCACGGCGTCCATATCGTAGTAACGATACTCGGCCAGACGACCCACCGGGTGGAAGTTCGTCAGGTTCTGGACGCGCTCAAGATAGCGCTCGTAGAGCTCACGGTTCTCGGGCTCCAGGATAGCGTAGTACGGCGTCTCGCCCGAGCCGGGCGTATATGCCTTGGAGTACTCCTTCATGATGGTGGTCTTGCCGGGCAGGACCTGACCAGTCATGTTCTTGAACTCGGTAATGCGCGTATAGTCCTCGCTCGTGGTGTAGTTGACGGTGCCCACGGGCTGGAACTGATCCATATCGAACGTCTCGAACTTCATATCGAGCGTGCGGTACGGCAGCGCGCCCAGGTCGAGGTTGAACAGCTCGTCGAGCGGACCGGTGTAGACGATCTCGCCGCCATAGACCTTGCCGTCGATCTTGACGGTGGTCTCGTCGATTTCAAAGAGATCACGGGCGTCTACGTCACAGAATACGTCGATCAGATCGTGATCGAGCATATGCTCGAACAGCGCGGTATAGCCGTCCTGCGGCATGCCCTGGAAAGGAGCCTGCGGGAAGTAGCGATCGTCATCGCCCACAAAGACGGGAACGCGGCCGGTGATCGAGGGGTCGATCTGGTCGGGCGTCTGGCCCCACTGCTTCATGGTGTAATGCAAAAAGACGTTCTCATAGACATAATCGGCGACCTCGGCAAGATCCGGGTCGTTCTTCTTGCGCAGCTCCATAATGGGCACCTTGACGTCCTTGCCAAAGGTCTCCACGAGCTTTTGGTACAGCTCCTCGCCGCGCTCATCGCCAAAGGCGAGCTTGAGGCTCGCATGGTTAAAGGGTACGGGCATGAGGGTGCCGTTGATGTTGGCGAGAACCTTGTGCTGGTAGTCCGTCCACTTGGTAAAGCGCGACAGGAAGTTATGGACGCGCTCATTAAAAGTGTGATAGATGTGCGGACCGTACTCGTGGACCAGGATTCCGGCCTCGTCAGTGCAGTCGTAGGCATTACCCGCGATGTGGCCGCGACGCTCCAAAACGGCAACACGATAGCCGATAGTTTCGGCAAGACGGCGGGCGCAAACGGCACCGGCATAACCGGCGCCGACAACGATCATGTCGTACGCACCGGCATTAAAGCCTTCAGGCAGGCCTGAGGTAATCTGCATCGATACTCCTTGTCAAAAGCCACACGCTTTTTAACTGGGCTTTTTCTCGAACATACGTCGAGACATATTTATCAGAGCGATTATAGCGCTAATGCGTCCTATAATGAGCTTGCCACACAAGGAAAGCTCAAGCACCGCGGCGTACATTATTGAAAGGTAAACCCGCTAGCAGCGGGTTTATTCGTGTACAGCCGAGGGCCTGGAGCTTAGCGAAACGCTTGTAAGGAGTATCATGAGCGATTTCCTGAACCGTATGAAGTCTGCCGCCAAGACCGACCTTAAGACGATCGTCCTGCCCGAGGGCGAGGATCCGCGTACCATCGTCGCGGCAAACAAAATCATCGAGGAGGGCCTGGCAAAGCTCGTCATCCTGGGCAACCCCGACGAGATCGATGTTCCCGGCGCCACCGTCATCGACCCGCGCAACGCCGAGAAGCACGAGGAGTACGCGCAGAAGTTTGCCGAGCTCCGCGCCAAGAAGGGCGTCACCATCGAGCAGGCTCGTGCCCAGGTGATGGACGCCACCTACTTTGGCACCATGATGGTCAAGATGGGCGATGCCGACGGCCTGGTCTCCGGTGCCTGCCACTCCACCGCCGACACCCTGCGCCCCGCGCTGCAGATCCTCAAGACTGCCCCGGGCACCAAGCTGGTCTCGGCCTTCTTCGTGATGTGCACCGACACCCCGCAATTCGGCACCGACGGTACGCTGATCTTCGCCGACTGCGGCCTCAACATCAACCCGTCCTCCGACGAGCTCTCCGAGATCGCCATCGCCTCGGCCCACTCCTGGTCCACCTTTATGGGCAATGTTGAGCCGCACGTGGCCATGCTCTCCTACTCCACCATGGGCTCCGCCGGTGGCGAGGTCGCCAAGAAGGTCCAGGAGGCCGTGAAGTTCTGCAAGGAGAAGGCTCCCGAGCTCGCCATCGACGGCGACCTGCAGCTCGATGCCGCTATCGTCCCCACCGTCGCCCAGCTCAAGGCTCCCGGCGCCACCGTCGCCGGTAAGGCCAACGTGCTCGTGTTCCCCGACCTCGAGGCAGGCAACATCGGCTACAAGCTGGTCCAGCGCTTCGCTGGCGCTGACGCCTACGGCCCCATCCTGCAGGGCATCGCCAAGCCGGTCAACGACCTGTCGCGCGGCTGCTCTGCCGACGACATCGTGGGTGTCGTGGCCATCACCGCCGTCCAGGCTCAGATGGCTGAGTAGCGGACGTATCCCCTCGGGACCCTACAGGGTAAAGCTCTGAAAACGTCCTCGGACATGTCGGAAGCCCCCGCTGCGCACTACGTGCGGCGGGGGCTTCCTCCGTCCTGCGGAATGTTTTCAGAGCTTTGCCCTGTAGGGTCCCTGCCGCTACGTGGCAGATAAGGAATCTGGAGTGGACGGCGGCTTGGCTACGAGTTGGGGCTGAGGATCTGAATGAATGGGTCCCGTTGTTGAGAGCACATGCGTTTGGGATCGATCACTTTGGATCCGAAAGGCGGAGTGCGGCCGCCGTCCCCCTGACAACAAAAAGGCCTCCGAAGCCGTTTGCTCTGGAGGCCTTTCGTTTAATTGCAAATGAGCGCTAGTTGTTCGCGGTCAGGCGCTCGACGTCGTGGGCGATCATGTATTCCTCGTCGGTTGGGATGACCATGACCGTAACGGCGGAACCGGCGGCGCTGATGACCTGTGGGCCGTTGCCCACAGCCTCGCGGTTCTTGTTGTTGTCGATACGCACGCCCAGCCACTCAAAGCAGTCGCAGAAGGCCTTGCGGATCGACCAGTCATTCTCGCCAATGCCGGCGGTAAAGGTAATGGTGTCCACGCCCGCCATGGAGGCAATCATGGAACCAGCCTGCTGCATGGCCTTGTATGCAAACATATCGAAGGCGAGCAGGCAGCGCTCGTCACCCTCGGAAGCGCGCGTACGAATGTCACGGGCATCGTTGGAGATACCCGAGATGGCAAGCAGACCGGACTGCTTGTTCATCATGTCGTCGACTTCCTGGTAACTGTAGCCGCCCTCGCGCTGCAGATAGCACACAGTGGCCGGGTCGATGGAACCGCAACGGGTACCCATCATCAGGCCGTCGAGCGGTGTGAGACCCATCGTGGTGTCGCGGCACACACCATCCTCGATGGCGGCAAGCGAGGCGCCGTTGCCCAAATGGCACGAGAGCAGGCGGTGGCAGCGCGAGCCCAGAATCTCCTTGGCCATCATCCACTCGTAGCGGTGGCTCGTACCGTGGGCGCCGTACTTGCGCACGTGGTACTTGTCGCACACGTCCTTGGGCAGCGCATAGGTGTAGGCAACCTCGGGCATGGTCATGTGGAACGAGGTGTCGAAGACGGCCACGTTGGGCAGCTCCGGATACTTCTCGCGGCAATATTCGATTGCCGCGGCCTCGCCGTAATTGTGCAGCGGGGCGAGCGGTGCCACCTCAAGAATCTTAGCCATGACCTCATCGTCGACGACCGCGGAATCATCGAAGTGCCAGCCACCCTGAACGATACGGTGGCCGATGCCATCGATCGTAAAGTCGGTCTTCTCGAGCTCCTCGAGCACGCGCGCAATGGCGCAGCGATGATCGGGAAAAGGAATCTCCTCGGTCAGCTTGGCACCACCGTTCTCGGAGTGGCCAAAGATGCCCATCTCCGAGCCGATACGCTCGCAGTTGCCCTTGGCGAAAACCTCGCGGGTATCGGTATCCAAAAGCTGATATTTAAGGCTCGAGCTGCCGGCGTTGACAACAAGTACGTTCATGAGACTCCTTTGCAGTGCAATACGGTCGGCGCAGGCCCCTAAAGGCGGCCGCACAATAATAAGAAGTTATCACATCTTGATAAATAGCTATCAGGCATATCGCCCAACGAGCGCAAAAGAGGGGCTGAACGGCATGCTGTCGTCCAGCCCCTCCCTTCTTACAATTATTTGCCGTTGACGATGCGCTCGACGTCGGAAGCGATCATGAACTCCTCGTCCGTAGGGATGACGAAGATCTTGACCTTGGAATCCTTGGCGGACAGGCACCAAGCGCCGTCGCCACGCAGAGCGTTGCGGGCATGGTCCATCTTAACACCCATAAAGGCGAGACGGTCGGCCACGCCAGCGCGGACGGCCGGAGCGTGCTCGCCGATGCCGGCCGTGAAGACCAGGGTGTCCATGCCGCACATGGAAGTAGCCATCTCGGCAGCCTTGGCGGCAATCTTGTAGACAAACATATCGAAGGCGAGCTGAGCCTCGGGGTCGCCGGCGGCGGCGAGCTCCTCAACGTTGCGGCAGTCGTTGGTCTTGCCGCCGGTCACAGCCAAAAGGCCGGACTTCTTGTTCATCATCTCATCGACCTCGTCGAAGGTGTAGCCACCCTCGCGCTGCAGGTAGCACACGGTAGCAGGGTCGATGGAGCCGCAGCGGGTGCCCATCATGACGCCGTCGAGCGGCGTCAAGCCCATGGTGGTGTCCATGCACTTGCCGTCCTCGATGGCGCACAGGGAAGCGCCGGAACCGATGTGGCACACGACGACCTTGCGGGCCTCGCCGTTGGTCATCTCGGCGACCTTCTTGGAGATGTAGCGGTAGCTGGTGCCGTGGGCGCCGTACTTACGGATGTGCAGCTTGTCGCAAACATCCTTGGGCAGGGCGTAAGTCTTGGCGACCTCGGGCATGTTGAAGTGGAAAGCGGTGTCGTAGACTGTGACGTTAGGCAGGTCGGGATACTGCTCCAGGCAGTACTCGATAACGTTGGCCTCGGGGTTGTTGTGCAGCGGGGCGAGCGGGGCAACCTCGCGGATCTTGGCGAGGACGTCCTCGTCGACGAGGGAGGAGTCGCCAAAGTACCAACCACCCTGAACGATACGGTGGCCGATGCCCTCGATCTTGACGCCGTTGGCCTCGAGGTCCTTCAGGACGACCTCGATGGCGACCTTGTGGTCGGGGAACTCGATGTTCTCGGTCACCTTCTTGGAACCGTTGGCAGCGTGGGTGAAGGTACCGCCGGTAAAGCAGACGCGCTCGCAGGAGCCCTTTGCGGACACCTTGTGGGACTTGGTATCGATGACCTGATACTTAAGGGTCGAAGATCCTGCGTTGACGACCAGAACGTTCATGTGTCTCCCTACTAACAGGCGGTGTGGCGCCGCCAGGTTACATACGCTTCAATAATAAACCCAAACGCCCTCGCGCTCGGGTTTATTGCGTTGATATATAAGTTATCGGTGCCCAAATACTCACGGCCTTTGACTTGTAAGACGAAAGAGCGCGGGGATATACACCAGGGAAGAAATCCCGAGCGCAACAAGCAATACGACTCGAATGCCCGCAACGCTACTCAACACAGCGTTGAGCAGATAGAAAAGGATAGCACCAACCGCTACCATCTGGCTTTGAACCGAAATCAGTGAACAACGCATCGAAGAATCGGCAGCATTTTGGAAAACTGAGTATTTGATTGGGGCAAACAACGAGTACGCAACCGTCTGCAGTACATAGAACACGGGCAGCAAATTAACCGGAGTAAGGGGAATCAAAAACAAAGCTGTCAATACTAAGCGAATGATGCCGCAAATACGCGCAAAACGGCCCTTGTCGACACGAGTAATCGCGCTGGGCACAATAAACCCTATGGAGGCGGAGGCAAGGAGCTGAACCGCAATGGTCACGCCCGAAGCGACGGCATTCATTCCGCGACCCGCAAGCAACAGTGAGAAGAAGTCTTCCAGGGCGACGAAGGCAAATGCCTGAGAACAGTCCATGATGAACGCTGACCGAAGAACGCCATTACAGGCAATAGCGGCACCGATCATCTTCGGGCTCATTCCACGCTCAGGTATCGCCGCAGTGCCCCCTCTTCGCATCTCAGGAATGCAGATAACGACAACCAACGTCAACACCATTGCGATGACATCCGCCGAAAGACCAATGAGGTATGCATCGACAGACGAAATGAAGCCGCCCACACAAGCGGAGATGGTATAAGAGGCATAGAAAACAAATCGCTCAACGACATTAAGTCTTACGAGCTGGTCCTGAGAGACGCTGTCAATGTAAATCGCTTCTATGGATCCGCTCACACATGCAACGGCAAAACCTTTGAGAGCAAACGCGCCGATTAAAAGCAGAGGAGAACGGACGAGAAGCAGGGCGGCGTAGTATCCAAGCATTCCCACAACGCCAACGAGACCGCTAGTCTTTCGTCCAAACCTATCAGCAATATAGCCAGTGGGAACTTCAAGGATGAACTTGCTCACTTGATATGCAATCATCATGCTAGAAATCGCTACCATCGAAAGCCCGACGAACTCAAGGTAGACAGTTAGAAAATACAAGATGGTGCTGAAGTTCGACAGAAAAACGAACGTCATATAAAGCAAAACCGTACGGTTTTTCATGCTCCGCCCTCCAAGAGTCAGCAATCTAAATCGGAATCTTGGAAAAGCATGAGGGCAAAGCTGTCAGCTATGTGTTACAAGGCGTCAATAATCACTTGACGTCTCGAAGCCAATTAATTTCACGAAGCAAGATGACGCAATAGGTGCAGAAAAACCGTCTGGTGTCGATCAGTCCAGGCATTTTGTCGATAGCAAAAGTAGATGGGCAAGGCTACGTCACGCGAACCTTCAATGGAGCACTCGCTCACTTCCAATACATCTGATGCGAGAGAAGAGCCAGAAAAACTCAATATCAATCCCCCGGCTTGAAGAAACTCAGTCTGCGCCCTGTTTCCGTATTCAACATCACGGAAGCGAAAATTGACGAGCTGGGCTTCGGGACATTGATTGATTGCATTGAGACAGGGTGACAAATTAATGGGAACAGCGAGCCTGCCGCCCAGTAACTCGCGAATGGTCATGGCTCCCACAGATTGATGACCCGCTGGGCATGAAAGAACCTTGAGCTCCTTTTCACCCAAATATTTTGAAGAAAGGACGCTGTCCCGTGGTTCCTCGAATGAGATAGCCGCATCCGAAATGCCAAGCACAAGTGATTCAAAGCATGTGGCCGTTGGCTGATGCCACACATCAAGGTGAATCTGAGGGTGCGAGCGTTCAAACGAGTCATACCAGCTTTCGGCAAAAAGGCGCCCCCGCCCATGAAGGCAGGGGGCGTAAAGACGAAAGTGGCCATCGGGCGAAACGCCGTCGCCCCTCGATTGAGCGTACTTTTTGAGATCGTCGACTTGCGCCAGGATCACGCGCGCACGACGCGCAAATTCTCTGCCCGCCGGAGACAAAACAGCCTCCCCCGCCAATCGGTCGAGCAAAACAATCTGATACTCAGATTCCAGCTTTTTGATTGCCGACGAAACGGCCTGCGGACTCACATGAACGGCGCGAGCTGCTTTGCGCACGCCGCCATAGTTCGCTACCGCTTGAAGGTATTCGAGTTGAGAAAGCTGCATAGATTACTCCAAAGGCAGCCAAGTCGACGGGCCAAGCGCCCTCAGATGAGGTTCTCGCCCAGGTTTTTGCCGCCGAGGACGTGCATGTGGAAGTGCATGACGGTCTGGCCGGCGTTGACGCCCTTGTTGGAGATGACGCGGAAACCGTCCTCCAGACCCTTGGCCTTGGCGACCTCCTGGATGGCGTGAGCTATGGCGCCCATGGTCTCGGCGGGTACGTTGTCGGCGATGTCGCTGTAGTGCTTCTTAGGGATCACGAGCGTGTGGACCGGCGCCTGCGGGTTGAGGTCGTCGAAGGCGATGACCTGGTCGTCCTCATAGACAACGGTCGAGGGGATCTCGTGGTTGGCAATTTTACAGAAGATGCAATCGCACATAGCTGGTTCCTTTCTTACAGACCAAGGTAATTATATTTGGTCAAGATGCTTAGAACGAAAGGTTATCATCGGTGTTGGCGGCCTCGCCGTCGGCGAGCACGTCGTTGCCGTCGACGTCCTTAAGGAGCACCGAGACCTTCTGCTCGGCATCGGACAGGCGGGTGCGCAGGCTTTTGAGGAGCTCGACGCCGCGGGTGTAGCTCTCGAGCGACTCCTCAAGCTCCATATCGCCCGACTCCAGGCTGCGGATGATGAGCTCCAGCTCCTGCGAGGCCTGCTTGTACGTAAGCTGCTCGACCGGGGTCTTCTCTGCCATATCTGTTTCCTTTCCTAAGGGTCTATCACTGCGAAACGCGGTCTACTCGACCGTATCGACCGTTGCTGCCACGTTGCCGTCTGCCATGCGCACGCGAATGGCGTCGCCAGGCTTAAAGGTCTTGGCACTCGTAGCCACACCATCATCGCTGTACGCGATGGAATAGCCGCGAGCAAGCACTTTGAGCGGCGACAGGGCATCGAGCGACGCTGCCGCACGGCTGAGGTCGGACGCTGGCTTGCTGAGCATCGTGCGCCCTTGATGCTCTAGGCGGGAACTCGCAAGCGTGAGCGCATGGCGCTTACCACCGAGCCCCGAGGTGCTTGTAATCAGACGCTCGGGCAAGCGCTCAAAGTTGGAGCGGAATGTCCCGACCGAGCGTACTATGGCGCCCGACAGGCGATCGGCAGTCAGCGCAAGCTCCGATTCGCGACGCTCGACCATAAATGTGGGGTCGTTGAGGCACGGGCGACACGCAGCGGCATCGAGCGCATCACCCAAGCGAGCCGTATAGGTGTCCCAGGCACGACGGCCGCGTTGGTCGAGCATTTCCAGATCGACCTGATCAGACCCGATCATCGAAGCCATCGCGGCGCCCAGACGCTGATGGCGCGTCTCGAGCACGTCGGCCAACTCCGTCATAGCCGGCGCCACCGATTCTGCCGCTGCCGTTGGCGTGGAGGCGCGACGGTCGCTCACCATGTCGCAGATCGAGGTATCGGGCTCATGCCCAATGCCCGTCACCACAGGCACGGGACAGGCTGCCACCGCACGGGCAAGCTCCTCGTCGTTAAAGGTCATGAGGTCCTCAAAGGAGCCGCCGCCGCGCACCAGCAAAATACAGTCGGGCGCCGGCGCAATGGAAGCGGCGCGGCGCAGGCCCTCAATGAGCTCGGCCGGCGCACCCTCGCCTTGAACCTTGGCGCCCACGCAGACGAGCTCGACGAGCGGGTTGCGACGACGCAATGTGCGCTTGACGTCGTCGATTACGGCACCCGAAAGCGAGGTGACAACCGCCACGCGGGAGCAGAACACCGGAATGCGGCGCTTGCGCGCTTCGTCCATCAGGCCCTCGCGGCGTAGCTTTTCGGCCAGTTGCGCCACTTGTTGACGCAGCAGACCCTCCCCCGCCAGCGAGAACGAGCGGGCAACGAAGCTCATGCGACCCGTAGGCTTGTAGAGATTGAAGCTGCCCTTAAATCTCACCTGCATGCCGTCACGCAGATCGAAGGTACGCTTGAGATAGGCACCCTTCCAGATGATGCAGTCGACGGCGGCCGAGTCGTCTTTAATCTGGAAGTAGCAGTGGCCGCTTCGGGCATTGGGGCCACGGAAGCCCGTGACCTCGCCCAGAACGCTCAGCTGCGGAATGGCATCGAGCGCACCGGCGGCGATCTCTACCGCCTGGCTCACGCTGAGCTCCTTACGCTCTTGCTCGTCCGAACCGTCGAACTCGGCGGAAACGGCATTGCCGGTCAGATTCCAGCCTGCCACGCAGCCTCCTTTCGTTATCGTGCACAAGGGCTCCGGCCCTGCGCAAATTCAAGTCCAACACATAGTACAGCGCCGCGGGGACACAAATCTCCGCGGCGCCTGTCAAGCCAATTTGTTATCGGTTGGAGTTTCTGTTGTAGCGAGCCATAAGATAGAGCAGCTGAATGATCGAAGTGAGCGCTGCAGCCACATAGGTAAGCGCGGCTGCCGTCAGGACCTTCTTGGCACCGTTGACCTGCTTGGAACTCATACCCGACTGCTCGATGTACGCCACGGCGCGGCGGCTGGCATCGATCTCGACCGGCAGTGTAACCAACTGGAACAACACACTAAACGAGAAGAAGACCAACGCGAGGGTTGTGAGCCCGGCAATGTTCATAAACAGGCCCAAGAGCAACACGATCGTCCAGGTGTTCTGGGTAAAGTTGACGACCGGGACCAGAGCAGTGCGTACCTTCATCATGGCATAACCACTTTGACGCTGGGCGGCATGGCCCGCCTCGTGGCAGGCCACGGCAACGCTTGCGACCGATCCGCCCGAGCGGTTGGCTTCCGAGAGATACAGGTTGTTATCCTGCGGGTTGTAATGGTCGGTGAGCTCACCGGCGACACCCTTGATACCCACGGCGCTACAACCGTTGGCATCGAGCATGCGGCGAGCGACCGTGGCACCCGTATCGCCGTCCGAGTGAACCTTGGACCAGGTTTTGTACGTCGAGTTGATATAGCTCTGCGCGGCAAGACCGAGCACTGTACAAACAAGGACAACCAGCAGGTACAGCGGGTCGATGCCAAAGCCGTATCCATAGTAATAGGGCATGCAAATTCCTCCGAATCGAGTTACACGTTGGAGGCATTCTACCCACTCGGATGACGAGCAAATCAGCATCTATGTTTTGGCACCGTCAGCGAAAACGGCCGAGAGCGAGCAAGGTGACGTGAAAGAGAAGCGACGCGTACTTTGGTACGCGAGCCACGATTGAGCGTCAGATTGCCGCTCTCGGCCGTTTGCAGCGTCGAGCTGTTACGCGGTTTGGAAAAACCGCGTAACTATATAGCTATAACAACTCAATCTTTCCGTCCTTCACGGTGAGTCCCATATTGCCGGAAAGCAAATCGTCCAAGCGCGAGCCCACAAGCTCAAAGCGCCAACCTTCGCGCAGGCGGCTCTGCTCGGGATGCTCAATGTAGTCGGCCAGGTCATCGCGCGAGGCAATGACTGAGGTCGCCACACCCGAGCGCTCGGCAACCAGGCGAATAAGCGCATACATAAGGTCGGTCACGCTCTCCAGCTCCGGCGAAATCTGGCGATGTCCGCGCACCATAAGCGGCAGGCGATCGTGCGGACAGCTCGCACCGCGTTTGATGGCCATGAGTGCGCCGTCCACGTCGCGCTCCCCCAGCTGATCGGTACCGCGAATGCTGCGGAACTCCTCAACACGCGCGGGGTTGCGCTTAACCAGGGCCAGCAGCGTATCGTCGGACATGACCCACTTGCGCGGGATGTTGCGCCGCTCGGCGCGGTCCTCACGCCAGGCGGCAAGCTCGCGCGCAATGCCCAGCTGATGGCGGCTGCACGAGTTGATGCGCTTGACCTTGCGGAATGCCTCATGGCGGTCGGCGCGGTAGTGCGACTCGTCGGCTAGCGGGCGCAACTCGTCGAGTACCCAGTCCACACGGCCCAACTCGCGCAGGCGGCTCATCATCTCGGTATAGGCAACAATCAGGTACTTGACGTCATCGATCGCGTACTCAATCTGCTTATCGGTCAGCGGGCGGCGCGACCAGTCGGTCAGCGACTCGGTCTTAGGCAATGAGACACCGCAGAACGTCTGCACGAGCGCACCGTAGGAAATCTGCTGGCGCTCGCCCAAAAAGGCGGCGGCGACCTGCGTATCAAAAATCGGACGCGGCAGCGCGCCCACGGTGTGGAGCATGACCTCCATATCCTGCGAGCAGGCGTGGAAGACCTTGGTCACGCTCTCGTCGGCCATAAGCTCGGCAAGCGGCGATAGGTCGTCGATCACTAGAGGATCGACCGCGACGCTCTCGGCAGGAGTGGCAATCTGAACCAGGCACAGGCGCGGATGGAATGTGCGCTCGCGCAAAAACTCGGTATCGACGGCAATCGCGTCAAACTCACGGGCGCGCTGGCAAAAGTCGAGTAGAGCCTGATGTGTGGAAATGTACATATCAACCCATCGAATAAGGTTAGGCCCGAAAAACACGGGTAGGATATCGGCATTGCCTTACAACTATACTCGGTTAGTCACAGAACGGGAACGTAAGTATGCGCTGCCTTATCATCCACAACCCGGCATCGGGCCCCAGCTCAGATGAAATCTTCGCATTCACGCACGCCCTTGCACAGGGCGGCGACGAGGTCGTGATGCGCTTTATCGGCGATGGCATGGAGCCCGAGGACGCCGTGGCGGATGTGCGCGAGTTCGATCGCGTGGTAATTTCGGGCGGCGACGGCACCGTCTCCAACGTGCTCGACCAGATGCGCGGATGCGGCGTCCCCACGCTCGTCTTCCCCTCCGGCACGGCCTGCCTGTTCTTCAACAACATCGGCAATGCCCCCGAGGCCGCGGCGCTCGCCAAGGCCTGCCGCGTCGGCCGCACCGTCAAGGCGGATATGGGTGAGCTCTTTTGGCTCGACGAGAACGGCAACGAAAAGCGCCACGGCTTCATCATCATCGCCGGCTCGGGCTACGATGCCGAGATCATGATGAAGGCAGCCCCCACCAAAAACGATATCGGCGAGATCGCCTACTTCCTATCCGCGCTCGCCACGCCCAACCCCACGGTGGCGCACTTTACGATTGAGCATGACGGCATTGTCGAGGAACTCGATGGCATCTGCTGTATGGCCGGCAACACCTCGGTCATCCAAAACGACATCAACCTGTTCCCCGACTGTCGCATGAACGACGGCATGGTCGACATCGCGGTCATCGAGCCCGTCAAAACCGTACAGCTCCTCCCGACCGTGATCACCGCCGCACTCGACCCCGCCGGCAAGGTGCTCGGCCGTCCGCAGTTCAAGATCATCCAGACCAAAGAAGCCAAGATCACCTGCACCCCGTCGCTGGGCATGCAGTTCGATGGCGAGATCATCTCCAGCAACTCGGGCGTCTTTGGAGCCCGCGCACTTCCGAAATGCCTCGACCTCATCGTCGACGAATTCTCACCACTTGGTAAATAGGAGGACCCCGTGAACGACAATCCCCTGATCGGCTTTATTGTCATCGTCTTGGCCATGCTCGTCGGTTACGCCATCAACGTGATTCACCGCCGAAAGAAGTAAATCCACATTGGTATGATATTCATCCAGTTATCGACTCTCCCGCTGTTTATGCAAATCCTAAACAGCGGGAGAGTTTTCTTTTTGACCGCCGTCTAATGCTTTATTCAGCTACAGTAAATGCAGGGTGCCTTTATTTAACTAAAGCCATAAAATGAGTATTATTATCCGTTCATCGTATATTTCTTCACGCTCATCGAGCAAAGGCTGTTGTCGAGTGAATACTCTTTACACTTCCTTTAGGCTAGTAGATGTATTTATTAGCTGAAACTCCGTACGGTTTCGCGGGGTTTCAACAGTTGGGAGGGATTATGAGGTTTACTCATCCTGTCAACACGCTCAAGAAGCTCGGCTGCGGCCTTGCGTTTGGAGCAGCGGCTATCATGGCCATGCCGACTTCGGCACTCGCCTGCACCCAGATCTACATGGGCAGCAAGCTCACGGCAGACGGCAACACGTACTACGGCCGTTCCGAGGACTTCGGTCCGCGCTACATCAAGCACTTTGGCATTGAGCCCGCACACAAGGACGGCAACGAGTACACCTCGGTCGAGTCCGGTTTTGAGTACAAGTCCAAGGGCGCAACCTACCGCTACACCTTCGTTCGCGACAACCCCTCGCAGTGGGAAGATCGCTACGACGCATATTCCGAGGCAGGCATCAACGAGAAGGGCGTCTCCTGCTCTGCCACGTTGAGCACCTCCTATAACGAGAAGGCCGAAGAGGCCGACCCCATCACCGAGGAGACTGGCATTGGCGAATACAACTACGCCAGCGTCATTCTGGGCGAGAGTGCCACGGCCCGCGAGGGTGTCGAGCTCCTCGGCAGCCTGATTGACGAGCAGGGCGTCTGCTCCAACGACCAGATCATCATTGCCGACAACAACGAGACCTGGTTGTTTGCAGCGCTTTCCGGCCATCAGTGGATCGCCATGAGGCTCACTGACGATATCGCCTCGCTCAACCCCAACATCGGCAACCTCACCTATGACGTCGACCTCGACGACACCGAGAACTGCCTCCACTCCGAGGGCATCGAGTCTATGCCTAAGGAGAAGGGCTTTGCCGAGTACACCGACGGCAAGTTCGACGTCGCCAAGACCTACGGCGAGGAGATTGGCGAGGCCGGCATGCACCAGTGGTCGCGCTATATCCAGGGCCGCGATTACTTCATGGCTCCGCTTGCCGAGGGCACCGACTACGAGATCGTCAAGGACGAGCGCGAAGACGCTCGCGCGACGACCGGCGCCCTGGTCCACGAAATGCAGCCGCTGTTCTTTACGCCCGGCAAGTCCGACTGGAACACCTTTGAGATGATTCGTTCCTTCGCCGCTCGCGGCGAGAATGTCGCCGGCCTCAACGCCAACACCGACGGCGCCTATGCCATCGGCTCCAACCGCAACACCGAAATCCACACCTTCCAGATCCGTCACGGCATGGACCCCGAGATCGCGACCATCCAGTGGGAGATGCTATCCAACGCCGAGTTCTCCGTCGCCATCCCCCTCTATTCCGCACTGCTCACCGAGGTCAGCCCCTACTTCAGCGATCAGGATGTCTCCTTCGATCACTGCGAAGAGGAAGACGTCGTGAACAACGAGGAGCCCAAGAACTCCATCAACTACGTCCTCATGGACATCAACACGCTCGCCTATGAGAACCGCGACCACTGCGCCGCCGGCGTCCGCGCCTATCTCGACGCCCTGCAGAAGGAACTCATCGAGCAGAACCTGACCGTCGACGAGGCCATGCAGGCCGAAGAAGGCACCGAAGCCCGCACCGCCCTGGCCAACAAGGCCGGCAAGGCTGCAACCAAGAACACCTATGTTAAGTGCAAGGCCATGCTCGAGGAGATGCGCGACTACCTCCAGGAGGGCGATTTCTCCGAGGAGTTCGTCCCGAGTGACTACGATGCTGACAACGACTGCCTGGTCGAGTCCATCACCTACGCCGACGAGGCCCTTTCCGATGAGGACGTGGCCGAGCCCGAGGCCGAAAAGAAAGAGGTCACCGAGGAGAAGTCCGAGGGCAACAACATGGCCGCCATGGCCGTTGGCGCCGTCGTCATCATCGGTGTCTGCGTCTACGTGATCTATCGTCGCAAGAAGGCCTAAGGCCCTCATGTCTTAGCTGAGCGGACAAGGCAGCCATGGCAGCCTCGCCCGCTTAGCCCGCTCTTTTGACCGACGGGAAACCCGGGAAACCCGCTTGAAATCTTTTTAAAAAAGATTTCCCCGCACACACTTCGCTGTGCTATAGTGCAGCGCAACAGCAACTAGGTGCGACCGCGCCACGGCATCACGAAAGGAGCCACCAACATGAAGAACACGATGAAATCTCTCAACAACTGGTGGTGGCGTGATGCGAATACGATCGGTCGACAGTGAGTCCCTCACGCCTGTTTTTGCGCTCTAGGTGATTGGAAGGCCTCCGGTTTCGACCGGGGGCCTTTTTCTATCTCGAGCCCGATCGTATTCGCATCACGCGCCTCCGCTTTTCTCTTGCACTCCCATTCCGAAAGGATTTTCACCATGTCTCAGAACACCGCCGCCCAGCCCCGCACCGTCCAGACCGCCGACCGCGGCAAACTCGATGTCCGCGCCCTCGTCCTGCTCGCCATCCTGCTCGCCGCCGGCTTCATCCTCAACTTCACCGTCGGCAAGGCAATCTCGGGCATCTCGGGCGGCATGATCAGCCCCGAGTTCATCATCTCGGCCTTCTGCCTCACCATCCTGGTCGTTCGCCCCAACATCGGTCAGGCGCTCGTCATTGGCCTTATCTCGGCTGCCGTAATCCAGATCACCACCACCTCGCCGTTCGTCGATTTTGCCGCCGAGGGCATCGCCGCCATGCTCATGGCCGTCATCGTCAACGCTGCTGCCAAGGGCGGCCAGGTTAAGCCTGCCGTCGCCATCGTCGCGACGTTCGTGACCACCTTTGTCTCGGGCGTCATCTTCATGGTCATCAAGATGGCCATGCTCGGTGTGGTGGGCGAGCTCGCCGCCGCTATGCTGCCCGTCGTCGCCATGACCGCCGTCTTTAACGCCATTCTGGTCGGTGCCCTCTACTTGCCCATCCAGAAGGCCCTTAGGCTCAATTAACCCGCTCGGCTTTACGAGCCACCCCATCTTGGCGTTCATTCGTCGCTCGCGTACCCAAGTACGCTTCGCTCCTCTTTCGCGCCAACCTGGAGCCCCTCGTAAAGCCGTCTCCGCACTCCACCAACAAAGACCATCCCAAACGACTAGCTTTTGGGGACGTTCTTAAACGACTAGTCATTAAAGAACGTCCCCAATGAGTATGAAAGGTATCCATGGAAACGATCATCAACGTCGACGATGTCTCGTTCTCCTATGGCACGCAGACCGAGCAGGCGCTTAGCCACATCTCGCTCAGCGTGAACAAGGGAGATTTCATCGGCATCATCGGGCCCTCGGGCGCCGGCAAGTCCACGCTTTCCGCCTGCCTGTCGGGCGCCGTGCCCCACCACTACACCGGCACGTTCTTTGGGTCCGTCATGGTTGACGGCCACGACACCTGCGAGGTCTCGCTCACCGACGTGTCGCAAATCGTCGGCAGTGTGCTGCAGGATATCGACACGCAGATGGTCGCTTCGGTCGTCGAGGACGAGATGCTCTTTGGCCTCGAGAACTTTGGCGTTCCCCACGACCAGATCGAGCGGCGCGTGAGTGAAACGCTCGAGACCGTCGGCATCAGCGACCTGCGTGACCGCGAGATCGCCACCCTCTCGGGCGGACAGAAGCAAAAGGTGGCCATCGCTGCCATCCTCGCCATGCGTCCGCGCGTCTTGGTTCTCGACGAGCCCACCGCGGCACTCGACCCCGCCAGCTCCACGTTGGTCTTCGAGACGCTGCGTGAGGCAAACCGCGCGCTTGGAATCACCATCGTCGTCGTTGAGCAAAAGGTCGCCCTACTCTCGGAGTACTGCAACCGCGTGCTCGTGCTCAACCATGGCGAAATCGCGCTGCAGGGCGAGCCACACGAGGTCTTCGCGCATACCGACGAGCTCCGTGCCATCGGCGTCGACTGCCCTCGCGTCACGCGTATCTTCAATAGCCTCGAGGCCGATGGCCTGGTAAGCGGTACCCCTTGCTTGGATGTCGATGAGGCCGAGCGCCTGATTTCGGGCATCGTCGACCCCGCACGCGCGGCCAGCGAAGCCCAGGCGCCCGCCGGCTCCCCGCATGCACCGTCGTTGCGCCCTCATGCCAAGGACGCCGAGCCCGTGCTCACCTTCGATCACGTTGAGTTTGCCTATCCCAATGGCGGCGCCGCCGTACACGACCTTAACCTGACCCTCTATCCCGGCGAGCTCGTGGGCATCGTCGGCCAAAACGGTGCCGGCAAGACCACGCTCACCAAGCTGCTCACAGGCCTGCTTAAGCCCGCCTCGGGCAGCGTGCGCGTTACGGGGCTGGAAACCGCAGCCGTTCCCACGAGCCGCATCGCCCGCGAAGTCGCAACCCTCTTCCAAAACCCCGACCGCCAGATCTGCAAGGATACCGTACTCGACGAGGTCGCTTTTGGCCTGGAGCTTGCCGGCATCGACCGTGCCGAGGCTCTGCGTCGCGCTCGACTCGTTATCGACCGCTTTGGCCTGCCTGCCGATGAGGCACCTTTCTCGCTTTCGCGCGGCCAGCGACAAATGGTGGCGCTTGCCTCCGTCGTAGTTGTTGAGCCCAAGATCGTCGTGCTCGACGAGCCCACGAGCGGCCTTGATTACCGCGAGTGCATGACCGTCATGGAAACGGTGCGCACCATGGCCGAGCGCGGCTGCGCCGTGATTATGGTCTGTCACGACATGGAAGTCGTTTCCGACTTTGCCGAGCGTATCGTAGTAATGGCCGACGGTCGCATCCTCGACCGCGGCCGCACGCACGAGCTATTCTCGAACATCGATCTCATGCGGCGTGCCTACGTGGAGCCTCCCCAGGTTATTGAACTCTCGCGCCGTCTGGCATCTTCCGTCTCGCCCGCTTTTGCGCAGGTGAGCGAGGTCACCGATGTCGTTCGAATTACCAAGGAGATGGTCCACCGTGGTTAACGTCATCGACTACATGCCGGGCGATACGCTACTGCATCGTTTGAACCCCGTCGTCAAACTGGGCCTCGCCGCCGCCATCATCGTCGGCATCTTCTTGTCCGACACCTACGTGGCGCTGCTGGGCTTTTTGGCACTCACCCTTGCGCTGGGTGCCTATGCCGGTGTCGTCGACCGTCTGTTCTCGCTGCTCAAGTTGCTGATTCCGCTCGCGCTTATCATGCTGGTGCTCCAGCTGGCCTTTATGCGCGATGGCAACGTTGTGTGGGGCTTTATCACCGACACGGGCCTCATCACAGGATCGAAGGCCTGCCTGCGCCTGCTGGGCGTGGCGTTACCACTCATCCTCATGCTCATGGTGACCAAGCTCAACGACCTTGCCAACGCCTGCGTCGAGGTGCTGCACGTGCCGTATCGCTATGCCTTCACCTTTACCACGGCGCTGCGCTTTGTGCCGGTGTTTGGTCAGGAGATGAACGCCATCATGGAAGCGCAGACCGCACGCGGCGTCGAATACGACACCAAGAACCCCATCAAGAAGCTTAAGCTCATGCTGCCACTGTGTGTGCCGCTGCTCATCTCGAGCGTGGGCAAGACCGATGCCACGGCCTTGGCGGCAGAACAGCGCGGCTTCTATCTGCGCACGCGCGCCAGCTCGTACAAGCGCTACCCCATCAAGGGTCTGGACATCGCCGTACTCATCGTCAGCATCGCCCTCATCGCCATCGGCTTCCTGTTCTAGTTCGCCACCGACAGCAACCGCCCAACGCAAAAGGCCTCGGCTCGCACCAAACGAGCCGAGGCCTTTACTGTTTCACCAGATAAAACCTACCAAAAGTAACCTGTCCCTTTTTGACAGGTCGGAAGCTAGAGGCGGTAGGGGGCGCCGCTGCGGATGATGGATTCGCGCACCAGGACATCCATGGCATCGAGGGTGATCTCGGGCATCTCTCGATACTTCTGCAGCACCGATAGCTCGGTGCAGGCCAGAATGACACGGTCGCAGCCGCTACGGGCGAACTCCCACATCACGCGGTCGAACTTATCCATATCGGGCTCACGTCCGGCCTTCACATCACCGTAGATAAGCGACATCACATCGTTCTGACGTTTCTCGCTGGGATAGACAACCTCAACACCCGCAGCCTCGCATTCGCGGCCGTAGACGCCCGCGCCCACGGTTCCGTCGGTGCCCATGATGCCAATCTTGTGCACCGGCTCGGCCGGCATACTCAGGTTGGGGTCGAACTCGCACTCCCCCATCACCGCACCCGCAAGGGCATAGCGAACCGACTCGCGCGGCATGTGGATAATCGGCACCTTCGTAAACGACTGGATCTGGTCGTAGAAGTAGTGTGACGTGTTGCAGGGAATGGCAATGTGCGCGCAGCCCAGCGACTCGAGTGCCTGAGCACACTCTTTCATGGTCGCCAGCAGCTTGGCATGCTCGCCGGTCTTAATGGCAAGCGTGCGGTCGGGCATGGTCGACTTGGAGAGCACCACCATGTCGATATGTTCCTGATCGCAGGCAGCAGCCGTATGACGCACCACCTGGTCGTAGTAATACGACGTGGCCTCGGCGCCCATGCCGCCGATAACTCCCAGCTTTTCCATCGCCGCCTCCTTGGTGACGCTTGCGCAATTGCGCGTATCATACCCGCGCCCGCCCGATGTAAACCGGACGGGCGCCGCCCTCATCTACTTGTAATACGTCTTGAACAGCTTAAAGTGGCGCAGCTTGGTGTGCCACATGCGCAGCCAGCGGTTAAAGACAAAGTCGCCCTTCATAAACGAAGGGTCGGCGCCCTTGCCTTCCTTGTCCAGGCGATGCACCTTAGCGCGCAGCTCGGGATCCTTGACGTACTTGTCGACGACGCCCATGGGGACGACCATCCACAGCGCCTCGTCCTGCGCCGTCACAAACTCCGGCTCAAACGGGCGGTTGAACACATACTCGTCCACCACATACTTGGCAACGTTAAAGCCGCTGTTGGTAACGTAGTAGTTGCTACGACCTTGGCGCGTGTTGAAATCGAAGAACTTAAACGAGCCGTCGCGCTCGTCGTACTTAACGTCAAAGTTGGAATAGCCCACAAAGTGAAGGTCCTCGAGCAACTTGCGCACGCCGCCCATGAGCTCGTCATTGGGCTCGGTGATGATACAGGCGTGGTTGCCGACACCGTGAGGCTGATGCTCCTCGAGCAGCACATGGCCCAGGCACATCATGCGCACCTTGCCGTTGCGGTCGGAATAACTGGTGAGCACGCGCATGTACTCGTCATTGCCGGGCACGCGATCCTGCAAGATCAGGTCGTCGGTGTAGCCGCTGGCATACGAGTCGCGAATGACCTGTTCCAGCTCGGCACGGTCGGCAATCTCATAGGCCTTTTTCTGGCCCTCGAACTCGTGCTGCCACCACATGATGCCGTCAGAAGGCTTCAGAATCATCGGGTAGGGGAAGTCAATCTGGTCGAGCACTTCGGCAGGTGCCTCGCCTTGGGCGTTCAGCATCGCCATGGTGAAGGTAAAGGTATGCGGATAGGGCACGCCATGCTTCTCGCACAGCTCGTAGAAGATCTCCTTCTTCTGACACTGCTCAAGCATGCTATAGGGAGCGTAAGGCGCGACGATGTTATCCGCCAACTCATGGGCATCCTTGGCCTGAGCCACGAGGGCAACATAGTTATCGCCACAGCCCACAAGGACAATCGTCTTATCGGCATGCGCTTGGGCAATGCCGTTGACGGTCCTGAGCATCACGGGCATGGTATCGATATCCACGTTGGGCGTGTAGTCGATAATCTGGCTGCGGTACGCGGGACCCGTCTGGTACTTGCCAAAGACCAGGCTCTTGACCTGGTACTCCTCGTAGAAGGCGCGCGCCACCGAATAGGCGTTGATGTCGCCACCGAGCAGCACGGGAATGAACTCGCGCTCTGTAAACTGCAATGCCATGGAAACTTCCTATCATGAACTGCCCACACAACGGGCGGTCTTTGCGCAACTGATTTATTCTAGCGTGCCAAACCGCCGGCGCCCAAAGCTCCACCGTATCTATGGCAATCGACGTAATCGTCCAGCATAAAGGCCGCATTCACCGCGATGGGGCCTTGTAGCTGCAAACCCCTGTTGAGATAGCTTTTACAGCCCCAAACTCCTCTTAAACAGGCACCCGTAACGTTAAAGTTGAACTCTATGGTTTCTCAACAATTCACCATTCCCGCAGGTCAAGGCCAAAGCCTCAAGTTCAACTTGACCCTTTGGAACCTTTAAGGTTCAAGTTGAGGTCGAAAGCAGTAGTAGAATACCGTTCGAACCATAACCTACGATTGATTGCAGAGGGACTGGATGCAGAATTCGAATCATCGCACCGCAGCGCTCATTGCGTCGAAGCCGGCTCGTATCATCACGAGCGCCGCGCTCGCCGTTGCGCTGACGGCCACACCGATGCTCTCCCCCGTTGCGGCGTATGCCGCCTCGCAGGCAACGCAGGACCAGCTTTCCGCAGCCCAGCAGAAGATCGAAGCCGCCACGAGCGCCTACAACGACGCTCGCACCAAACTCGATGACCTGCAAAAGCAGATTGACTCCAATGAGGCAAGCATCGAGGAAATCGAGGCAAAGCTTCCCGAGCAGCAGGCCAAGGCAAGCTCCGCCATGCGCGATCTGTACAAGTATCAGAAGGGCACCAATCCCATCGTGAGCTTCCTGGTCAATGCGCAGAGCCTGGGTGAGTTCATCACGACCTGCAAATACACCAACCAGATCACGAGCTCGAGCGTCGACGAGATCGAAGAGCTCAATAACATGCAAACCGAACTCGAGCAGAACAAGGCCGAGCTCCAGCAGGCCAAGTCTCAGCTTGAGGCAGAGCAGAAAAACGCCGAGGATGCGCTGGCGCAGGCCCAGCAGCTCCGCAGCGAGGCACAGGCAAAAGCCGAGCAGGAAAATGCCGCCGAGCTTGCCAAGCTTGAGGCCGATAAGGCCGCTGCCGCCGAGAAGCTCTCGGGCGAGGGCGTAAGCGGCAGCAATTCCAGCAGCCAGGCCACCAACACCAACACCACCATCGACACCACGGTGAACAACGCCAATACCGGTAGCTCCGATTACGATTCGTTCATTAATGAGTGGACGGGCCGCATCGACAATTATCTCGCCGGCTCCCCCATGGCAGGCCAGGGCTACAACTTTGCCGTCGCCGCTTGGAATACCGGTGTCGACCCCCGTTGGTCCCCCGCCATCGCCTGCATCGAGAGCACCAAGGGTGCTTATTGCGCCAATTCTTACAACGCCTGGGGCTGGAGTGCCCGTGGCGGCGGTTGGCGCAGCTTTGGCAGCTGGAGCGAGGGCATCTCCGCTCACGTCGCCTATCTGGGCGCCAACTACGGCTCCACCCTTACCCCGGCAGCGGCCAAAAAGTACTGCCCGCCCACGTGGCAGGACTGGTACAACAAAGTCGCCGCTCAGATGAACCGCATCTAAGTGCAACTGCAAAGGGGCCCCAAACGGGACCCCTTTTCTTTGGCCTTGCTAGACCAGAATTGACATGCAGGCATAAGTGAGTGTTGGAAAAGTCGCTTGAGACTGAAACCCCTTCCGAAGGCAAGGTGATCCCACCACAACGTTATGGCGCGAGTGTGTCAACGGGAGCAACGATGATGCCATCGGGCGTTGTATGAACCGGCATGCCGAACCCAATGATGATGAGTTTTGCCACAGGCGGCTTCTCGCCACGCTCGACCAGCTTTCGCTCCAGCCGAATCAGATTTGCAGATGCCTCGGGGATTTGAGGGCTTCCAAGCTTCACCTCCACGGCAATCCAAGTTCCATCGCGCCTGTGGATAACTGCGTCAACCTCGAGATCGTCGGCATCGTGGTAATGGGACACCAACGAGTCATTTGCGGCGGCGTAAACCTTGAGGTCATGCAGGACGAGGGATTCGAAAAGCAACCCCAGTGTCTTCGGGTCAGATGCCAACGACTCCGGATTTGCTCCGAGCAGCGCAACGGCAAGCGAAGGATCGGCGAGATGCCTCTTCGCCCCCTGCCGCAGCTTCACCGGAGACCTGAGCGCTGGATGCCAAGCGGGGATATCGTCGATGATATTGATTCGTCTCAGGGCGTCCATGTATCTGGAGACCGAGTTCTTCGAAACGCCGGTACCGATATCTTTGTCAATAGACTTTGAGCCAGCAAGCGTCGACTCATTCCGCGCTAGCGATGCCAAAAGAGACCTGACCTTGACCGGATCGCGCTTAACGCCATCGGTTCTAGAAACATCCGATTCGCATACGCCATCAACATAGGCAGCGGCTATCTGCATGGCATCGTCAGTCGTTTTCCCCATCGCCTGAGGCCAACCGCCACGACACAACAAATCGGCGATTCCAGCGATGCCGGAGATTGACCCGACAGCCTGCTTGGCAGGGTAACCGGAAAGAAGCGTTCCGATCGAAACCGCGCCAGAAGAAACGCCAAGCTCGAACATCGTCATGGTGTCCATTCGCAACCTAGCTATTCGCCCAACGCCGCTATGCATCGGCTGCATCGAATCCCGAGGCGTTGCCGAACCCGTAAGAATAAACTGACCGGATTCTCCCCTCCTTGCATCGCACTCGAAACGCACGGCATCCCACAGCTTCGGCTCTTCCTGCCATTCATCGATGAGCCTGGGAGATCGCCCTGCTAATGCTTGCGCCGGATCGATCCGTGCCAGCTGGAGAGCGGAAAAATTTCCAGCCGGATCGGAAAGAGACAAGGATGAATTAGCAAAACGACTAGCCGAAGTGGTCTTTCCGCACCACTTTGGACCCTGAATGAGGACCGCACCGAAGATATTGAGATTACGGCTGATTGCCTTATCGATGCATCTATCTACATACCTATCCACACAGCCTCCTTCTTGACTTACCCATATTAGGTATTTTACCAGCTGCGTGGTGACGATTGACGGAAATTTGTGGTGAGGATTGACGGCGAATTATGGTGACAGTTGACGGAATTCTGTGGTGACAATTGACGGCGCTTCGAAGCACGGAGCAATTTAACCGTCACAACACCTATGGCGATGGGCACTCGCCCCGCCCACGAGGCAGGACTGGTACAACAAGGTTGCAACCAGATGAACCGCATTTAAGCGCTACTGTAAAGGGCCCCAATCGGGACCCTTTACAGTAGCGGTACATTGCATTAAGCGACTATGCCGGTTGCGTTGCCGACGGCAATAATCACGATCATGATGACGCACATAATTCCCAGCGCCTTAAGCCACAGCGTGACAAACTCACGGTCCCGATAACGATCAAGCACGGGAAAGCGGCGCCGAAGCCTGCGGCGGTCGAGCATGCCAAACGAGATGAGCACCACCATGCCATCGACCATAAGAAAATACTCAAGGGCCAAAAACCACGTTGGATAGCTGCGGTTGGCTCCCGTGGGCTGGAATACGGCAAAATGGCTTCCGACCAGTAGCAGCAAGGTTGCCGCATAGATCGTGCCGTTCCATATACGCCCAATGGGTTCCGGGATCCGTGAAAGCAGGCTCTTGCGGCGAGGAGTCACCGAAGAGACTTCCTTGGGCCGCCGCCCGAAAGACGGCGCCATTTGCGGAGCAGCCTGCGCCATTGAAGGCGCCGTCGTGCTATTCGAGCCAGGCTCAGGCAGACACAGCCCGTATGCCGCGCGCACAGCGTGTCCGAGCGCCTCGGCACTTGCAAAGCGCTTGGCCGGATCGAGCGCCATGGCCATGCAAATGACATCAGCCAGCGCCGCGGGGACGTCGCACGCCTCGCATTGCTCGCGCATATTCTGACCCGGCTTAGGGTCAGCCCCCGTCAGACAAAAGAACAGAAGCGCGCCGAGCGCATAGACATCGCTGCGCACGCTCGTCTGCCCAAAACCATATTGCTCGGGTGGCGCATAGGGTCGCGTTCCAAACTTAACCGTGTCGGCATCGGCCCCGTCACGCCACACCCGCGCAATCCCCAAATCGATAATCACCAGCGACGAGAAGGTCATGCCAGCATCGGCCGCATACCTCACGCCCGATACGATGATGTTCGAGGGTTTAAGGTCGCGGTGGATTACCGGTACCCCCGACTCCCCCGCAGCCGCAAAACCAGCATGCAGCTCGCCCACCGCTTCACACAGAACGGGATACAGCCCGCGGGCATAATCGGGCGTCGCCCCCAAGCGTCCCACCAACGCCTCGAGTGTCTCGCCTTCGACATACTCCATCACCACGTCGAGCTCGTCGCCCACACGGCGGCAATCGACGATTCGTGGCAAGTGCTCAAAACGACGACCGGCGCGCTGGGCCGCAAACAGGCGCTCATAAGCTCCGCCAATCTGCACCGAAGCATCGATGCGCTTGCGGACAAAGGGGCCAAGAGACCCGCCACCAGAGCCCTCAAAATAGACGAGTTCGGTCGTCTCGACATCCGAGAGCTTGAGCACGCGCTCCACACGATAGCTGTCATCGCGGTCGAGCGACGCCAAATGCTCGACGAGTGAAGCAGTCAGCTCATCATCGGAATATGTTGGGCTCTGAGTATCCATAGCGTCCATCATAACGCAGGGCGCGGACACCCCATGCTGTCCGCACCCCGTTCGTTTGCATGGTTGTTCTGGTGACACCGCCGGCTCAGCCATCGGCCACTAACTCACCGTTTCCTCGCCAAAGCGATACAGCTCTTCATTGACCTTTTGGAGGCTACAGCCACGGTCGATGCAAAAGATAATGATTGCATCGCGACGGTCCTTGCAGTTGAGGACGCTCACTCCGGCAGCCGTCAGGGCGCGGTTGGTCTCTTTCATCGACAGCGCCATTGCAAAGGCAATCTGCAGCACCTTATTGCGGCTCGGATTGCGCGAACCGGTAAAGATCTGATAGCCAAAGGTCTCGTTGAGGTCGGCCATACGCACCACGCGTGAACGCTCGAGCCCCTTCTCTTGCAGCAACTGCTTTAAGTAATCCGAAAGCGACGGGGCGGCAAAGTCGTGTTCCTTGATATAGCCATCGATACTCGGCGCATCAAGGAGCTCGTTGAGCAACTCGTCCGTCAGCTTTTTATCGGGCATGCGGCTTCACCTCCAAACGACCCAACGGCATCAACACGCTAAGCAAGCACCCAGCTAGCAGTCGCGGTCTTTTCGAGCATGTTGGCAAAATATAGGGCCTTCTTGATGTCGCCGTCAAAGTAAATATTGCCCGCAACGGAGCCGGCGGCGGCAAGGGTGCCAGACTGCAGCTCGTCAGAGCCTTCGCTGTAATAGCCCTGGTTCTGCTGGGCGCCGTTGGCGTCCTCGCCCTTCCAGTCGTAGACATTGTAATCCGCGCCCTCATCGCCATTGTTGACGTACGTGACGTGAATGCCCGTCATGGTCGAACCGTCAAAATTGGTAAGCCCGGTCTGCACGGAATCGACAGTAACGGAAAGACCGGCAGCCGTGGTAACAGTCGTGCCGACGGCCAGGTCGGTCGTAGGCTGCTCTTCCTTTTTCGACTCCTCCTTCTTATCTGCGTCGCCGGCGTCCTCGGTGACGGTCGCCTTATCGCTACCGCAACCGGCAAGAAGACTGGCAGTCCCCAAGGCAACAGTGGCGAATGCGCCAAGTGCAGCGCGACGGCTCAGCAGCACTTCGTTTTCGAGCTTTTTCATCATGCATCCTTCCATCTATCCGGCTACCGTGCCGGCACACAGCACATCGTAGGAAGGATTAAACTTGAATTCATTAGCTGAGAGCTAAAGTTGCGGTAAACGGCCAATGCGGTTATCCGAACGCCGAGCAAACGCACTTTGCGCAACCGTCTGCTGGCAGTGCATCAACCCAACGTGACGGATTCCCCGGTAAAGGTACTCACAAGCAACAGGATAAAGAAAACTAAATAGCTGATGCTCAATAGGTAGGCGACGACTAAAAAGATGGTCCATCCAACATTGGTCTTACCATCGGCGCGGCGTTGCTCGCGAGAACGGCACAGCCAGACCGTCACGCCAATGGCCACAATCAGCAACACGAGTGCCGCTGCTGCCAACCCGGCAAGCGCAAACATCACGCCAATGCTCACAGCAATAACCGGAAGCAGTAGCAAGCCACACCCGCATCCACCCGGACTATATACGGAAGACTGTCGGCGTCGCCTCATCGCCACCCCCATTATCTTTGAGCACTACAGTGCGATGGCCTGCTGAACAGGAACGATCTTATCGAGTTCCGGTTCAATCCGCCTTTTCTCGGCCTCAAGGTCAAACGCCACCTGAGCGCGCAGCCAATAACCATCCGTCAGGCCAAAATAACGGCAAAGACGGAGGTCGGTGTCGGCCGTCACGCGACGTTTTCCCAAGACAATCTGCCCGATACGCTGAGCCGGAATCCCGGTCTCTTTCGCAAGGCGATATTGAGAAATGCCCATGGGAACAAGAAACTCCTCTTTGAGGAGCTCGCCAGGAGTCACCGGCGACAGCAAATCGGGCGCAGTCTCATCACTTGTGATAATCGACGATTTCGACATTCCAAGCCATCTCCTGTCTCCACTCAAAACAGACCCGATAGCGCTCGTTAACACGGATGCTATATTGACCGGCACGATCGTCCTCCAAAGCTTCCAGGCGGTTGCCCGGTGGAACGCGAAGATCATCAAGCGATGCACAAACCTGCAGTTGGCGAATCTTCCTCAACACAACACGCTCAAAGGGCTCGAACTTCCTGACCCGCACACCCATCGCAAAACGTTCGGTATCCTCATCTTTATACGATGCAATCATAGTATCGCCTTACGTTAATAACGTCAAACGTTTCTATAGACTTATATCTCTATTATACCGTACATCTGTTCGTATATTCTAGAGCAAGCATCCCTCGTCAATTAACCAAGCAAAAGCAATCGTTTGTAGACATCGAGGCCTTTGAGCAGGATTTCCTCGTCAAAGAGCATGGTATCAGTATGCAGGGCGCTCATGGCATAGGCGGGGCAGCCATCCGAATCACTCGGGTTGTCTTGGTCCTCTGGCACGCCCGTGCCCAGCAAGAAAAACACGCCCGGCAGATGGCGCTGATAGAACGCGAAATCCTCGGCAATCAGCAGCGGCTCGTCCACGAGCTGTAACTCGGGCAGAGCAGGCGCGATTCGGGCAAATAACTCGGGGTCGTTGTCGACCGGCGGATAGCCCTCGGCAAAGTCTAGATCGTACGTGCAGCCCGTTGCAGCGCATGCCTCATCAAGCACGCGGCACACACCCTCGCGTGCACGGTCGAACATGTCGTCCGTAAACACACGCAGGCTTCCGGCCACATGGGCCTCCCCCGCCACCGCGTTACAAACCGTACCGGCCTGCAGCAGACCAAACTTACCGATACAGGGCTCGTCGGTGCCCAGCTCGTCCATCAGCTCGCGCTCGGCAACCAAAAACTTTGCTGCCGCCAACGCGGCATCGTGCGACTCCCCGACCGGCACACCATAGGTCTTAGCGATGTGGATGCTCGTACCGTGAATATGGATATGCGTCTCGCTCGAACGCGCCAGCAGCGGACCGGAACAACTCGCCAACGTGCCGGCAGGCAGATCGGGCCACACATGGAAGCCAAAAATGCGGTCGGCCCCATAGCGCTCGAACACACCACTCTCGCATACCGTCTTGGCACCACCGGTCGTTTCCTCGGCCGGCTGGAACACAAAGAGAACGTTGCGCCTAATGGCGCCCGGCTGTTCGCGAATCGTACGGTCGACATACGTCGCGGCGGCAAGCGCCATGGCCATGTGTCCGTCATGTCCGCAAGCGTGCATCTTGCCGGGATAGGTCGAGGCAAAGGCCGCTCCCGTCGCCTCCGCGATGGGCAGCGCATCCATATCGGCGCGAATCGCCGTGGCATGCGCGGCATCAACGCCGGCGTCGAAGAAAGCACAGACGCAACTGGGGCACGGATGGGTCACTTCGCAGGTGAGCGGTGCCAGCACGCCCTCGATATAGGCAATGGTTTGCGGAAGATCGAAATCGAGCTCCGGAATGCGATGGAGATCGCGGCGATAGCGACGGAGTTCTTGGAGCTCGGTCATAGAGGATCCCTTCGTGAGGCACATCTGTTGCAACTTATTGTGATACAGGATTGTGGCGCATATGTTTCCAGCATATCCCTGCATTTTTTAAACGTTATATACGAATACTCTTGTTTGGTAAAGTGCAACGTGGTAGGGTCGTTACCACTTGATAGAGGCGCGGGCACGAAGAACCGCGGGTGAGCCGGCAGGCTTTGACCCCGTGGGGAGGCGAAATCCGCCGAACTGGGCTTTTCGGGCACGAACAACCTGGTGGGCCTGCGGGAAACACCCGCAGGACTGTCTGCAGCAATGCGGGAGCGCTATCCGGACATTGGGTCCACGCTATGCAGATTCGATGCGCAGATGGCGCCGTCTGGATAGCGAGGTTTACGGGACATGGCATTAACCCCCAACGAGGCATATGCGGCCAAGCAGCCGTTTGTGGACAAGGAGACGCTCGAGCATATCGTCGAGCAGTTCCCCACGCCATTTCATCTATATGACGAGGCGGGCATCCGACGCAACATGCAAGAGGTGCGCGACGCCTTTGCATGGAACCCGGGCTTTAAGGAATACTTTGCCGTCAAGGCCAACCCCAACCCGGCACTCATCTCCATTCTCAACGAATACGGCTGCGGCTGCGATTGCTCGAGCTATACCGAGCTCATGATCGCCCGCTCGCTGGGCATCACCGGACACGACATCATGTTCTCGTCCAACGACACACCGGCGGCGGACTTTGAGCTCGCCGACAAGCTGGGTGCCATCGTCAACTTTGACGACATCAGCCACATCGAGTTCTTTGAGCGCGTTGCGGGACCCATCCCCAAGACGGTCAGCTGCCGCTTTAATCCGGGCGGCCTATTCCAGCTCTCCAACGGCATCATGGATAACCCGGGCGACTCCAAATACGGCATGACCACCGAGCAGCTCTTCGAGGCCTTCCGCATGCTCAAGGCCAAGGGCGCCGAGGACTTTGGCATCCACGCATTCCTTGCCAGCAACACCGTCACCAACGACTACTACCCCAAGCTTGCGCGCATCCTCTTTGAGCTTGCCGTGCGCCTGGAGCGTGAAACGGGCGCACATGTCGCCTTTATCAATCTGTCCGGCGGTGTGGGTATCCCCTACCTGCCCGAGCAGCAGGCTAACGACATCCGTGCCATCGGCGAGGGCGTACACGCGGCCTACGACGAGATCTTGGTTCCCGCCGGCATGGGCGATGTGGCGATTTGCACCGAGATGGGTCGCTTTATGATGGGCCCCTACGGCTGCCTGGTGACCAAGGCCATCCACGAAAAGCAGATCTACAAGGACTATATCGGCGTGGACGCAAGCGCCGTCGATCTGATCCGTCCTGCCATGTATGGCGCTTACCACCACATTACGGTGATGGGACAGCCGGGTGGCGCCGACAAGACCGCAGCACCCGTTACGGACACCTACGACATCACGGGCAATCTGTGTGAGAACAATGACAAGTTCGCCATTGATCGCGAGTTGCCGCATATCGACATGGGCGACCTGCTCGTGATCCACGATACCGGCGCGCATGGCTACTCCATGGGCTACAACTACAACGGCCGTCTGCGCTCCGCCGAGGTGCTGCTGCGCCCCGATGGCTCGGCCGACCTCATCCGCCGTGCTGAGCGCCCGGGCGATTACTTTGCCACGCTCGACGTGCTGCCGAGCGGCCGAGAGCTGCTGGCCAAGTCGCGCGCCGATCGGAAGAGC
>CABPCW010000009.1 GCA_902406155.1 uncultured Collinsella sp. | reverse complement strand
ACGCCCCCGCAAAGGTGAGCGCGGCGACCTCGCCAAGCGAAAAACCCGCACAGGAGGCAGGTACCACGCCGCGCTCACGCAGGGCGGCAGCCGCTGCCAGATCGTGAACGAACACGCACGGCTGCGTGTTCTCGGTCTGCGAGAGTTCCTCCTTGGAGGCGCTTCGGCACTGCTCACTGGTCCCCGGGCGCACCTCGTCGACAATGGCGAACACCTCGGCGGCCGCCGGCGATGCCTCGATCAGGTCGACGCCCATCGCGGGGTGCTGGGCGCCCTGGCCGGCAAACAGAAACGCTACGCCACCCATGCGCACGCACCCTTCAGGACGTGCTCGGCGCCATCGACTAGGTCGTCAACGATTTCACGTGCACTTTGGCGCTCGTTGACCATGCCGGCAATCTGTCCACACAAAAACGAGCCCTCTTCGTAATTGCCGTCCTTGGCGGCCTTGCGAAGGGCGCCCGTGCCCATGGCCCCGAGCTCCTCGACGCTTACGCCCGCCGCCTCGCTCTTGGCGTAGGCGTTAGTGAAGGGGCTCTTGAGGGCACGCACCGGGTGTCCCGTCGAGCGGCCGGTCGCACGCGTCGAGGTGTCGTTGGCCTTCAGGACCATCTCCTTGTACTGCTCCGATACGGTGCACTCATCTGCGATCAGAAAGCGCGTACCCACCTGCACGCCGGCGGCGCCCAGCATAAAGGCGGCCGCCACGCCGCGGCCATCGGCGATACCGCCAGCCGCAACCACGGGAATATCGACCGCATCGACAACCTGTGGCACCAGTGCCATCGTCGAGGTCTCGCCAATATGGCCGCCTGATTCGGTACCCTCGGCAACCACGGCAGTGGCTCCACGACGCGCCACGAGACGCGCCAGCGCCACCGAGGCAACGACCGGGATGACCTTGATGCCCGCCTCGTTCCACGCCTTCATGTACTTGGTGGGATTGCCGGCACCCGTCACGACGACCGGCACCCGCTCGTCAATCACGACCCGCGCGACCTCGTCGGCAAACGGGCTCATGAGCATGACGTTGACGCCAAAGGGCTTATCCGTCCTGGCGCGCAGCTCATGAATCTGGTCGCGCAGCCAGTTGGCGTCTGCGTTCATGGCCGCGATAATCCCTAAGCCGCCCGCCTCGGACACTGCGGACGCCAGCGAGGCGTCGGCGATCCAGGCCATACCGCCCTGGAACACGGGCTTTTCGATGCCGAGCAGATCGCAGAGAGGAGTCTTGAGCATCTCTACTTCTCCAATGCCGCCTCGACCGTATCGGCGAACTCGCCGACCGTCTTGGGGTTCTCCTCGGTATCGAGCTGGATGCCAAACTCGTCCTCAACGGCGACGAGGATCTCGACGGTGCCCAGACTGTCGAGACCAATCTCCTCGAGCGTGGACTCGGGCTTCATCTCGACGTCGTCAAGACCGGCGGTCTCGCGGATAACATCGCAAACGCGCTCGAAGGTCTTCTGATCTGCCATGGTAGTTCTCCTTTGTTTGTGCCCTAGGGGCGTTTTTATTTCCTATGTGCGACTACTTCCAACGAAGTAGATAGCCACCTATATCCAGACCGGCGCCAAATCCAACGAGGGCGATGGTGTCGCCCGTGTGAAGTGCACCGGCGTTTGCCAGCCGGTCGAGGGCAAGCGGAATGCATGCGCTCGAAATGTTGCCGGTCTCGCGCAGCGTTCGAACCACGCGCTTGTCTGGCACACCGAGGCGCTTGACCGCCTGACTCAGGATTCGTTCGTTAGCCTGATGGAATACAAAATGGTCGATGTTCTCGACCGAAATGCCCGCATCGCTCGCAAGCTTATGGACCGTGTCGCAAATCGCGTTGACGCCGAACTTGAACACGCGGCGGCCATTCATGGACAGCACGCTCTCGCTATCTGCGGAGGCCTTAAACGGCGAGGTGCCGACCAGACCGGGAACGCACAACGTCTCGACGTCGGGCGCCGTCGAAAGCTCAACGGCAAGGGGGCTGTCTCCCCCAGCCTCAATCACCGCGGCGCCTGCCCCATCGCCAAAGAGCACACAGGTGGCGCGGTCGGTCCAGTCGAGCGCGCGCGTCATCTGCTCGGCGGCAACGACAAGCACATGCTTGGCTCGTCCTCGGGCGATATAGCCCTCGGCGACATCGAGCGCAAATACGAAGCCGGCGCAGGCAGCCGAGACATCGAAAGCAGGGCACGTCGCGCCCAGTCGCTCAGCAACGGCACACGCCTCAGCGGGAACAAGGTGGTCACCCGTCGTCGTCGAGCAGACGATCAGATCCAGCTGGCTCGCGTCGATTCCGGACACCTGGAGTGCCCGCTCGCTCGCCGCTACGGCAAGGTCATCAAGTGACTCGGTGGTGCATACATGGCGGCTCTTGATACCTGTGCGGGTAAAAATCCACTCATCCGAGGTATCGAGGAACTCGGACAGCTCGTCATTGGAAACACTGCGCTTAGGAAGCGCCGAGCCTGTTCCAAGAATCGTGAAACCCATCACTAACCTCCTTTGAGTTGTTGATGTGTTTACATCGACCAAGAGAGGATAGCGCAATTTAGTCGTTGTTGACGTGTTAACATTAAATTGTCCAAATGCGACAAAGGCTTCACATTGTGTCTATCTCTCGACACCATTGCACGATTGCTTTATTAACTTAGGAGGTAGCAGCCGTTATGGATGCCAAATTAACGATAGTCGACGTAACCGGATCGACCAACGATGACCTGCTCGAAGCAGGAAAACAGGGAGCGACGCACGGCACAGGACTTGCCGCCCGGGCTCAGACAGCAGGACGCGGCCGGCGCGGCCACAAGTGGGATTCAACCGCCGGCAACCTATTGCTTTCGATTGTCCTGCGTCCATGCGTTAATCCTGCGAAGTACTCTGGTCTAGCTGCCGTCAGCGGCCTAGCGGTGCTCGAGGCGCTCGAAAAACAGGGTCTTGCAAACGAGATTGGCCTCAAATGGCCCAACGACCTGGTCGCGCGTGGACGCAAGCTCGGCGGCATTCTGGTCGAGGCCGCACGCGATAACGAAGGCAAACCTTTCGCCGTCTGTGGCATTGGTGTCAATGTGAACTATGCGCCCCAAGAGGTGCCCGATGGCGGCCTGCCGGCAATCGGTCTCTCGGACCTTAACGAGAACGTTCCTGCTGTCGACATGCTCCTCGATGAGGTCTATCACGCAGTTATAGACGCTGTAGATGCCTGGGCAGAACGTCTCAACGCCATGGAAGAAAACACCGGACCGCTCGCGCCCGTCCACGGCGAATATGTCGCTCACCTCAATTGGATTGGAAAGCATGTTATCGCCCGCTCCCCTGCCGGTGACGAGCTGGCGCGAGGCATCTTTAAAACGGTCGATGGCTTTGGTCGTGCGTGCATCGAAACAGAAGACGGCTTGCGATTCTTCCATTTTGAGGAAGCGTCATTGCGCCCCTTGAGTGAGTAGGTCGTCACAGCCAGCCGCTCGGCAGCCTTACCCGGCGATCCAAACCCATCATGCAAAACAAAAGGGCCCCGCTACCGTAATGGCAGCGGGGCCCTTTAAGCTATAAGGAATATCGCTTAGAGCTTGATGTCGATGTCGACGCCAGCGGGGAGGTCGAGACGCATAAGCGAATCAACGGTGCCCGAGGTGGGGTCGAGGATGTCGATGAGGCGCTTGTGGGTGCGCATCTCGAACTGCTCACGGGAGTCCTTGTTCACGTGCGGCGAGCGGATAACCGTGTACAGGTTGCGCTCGGTGGGCAGGGGGACAGGACCGGAAACGCGAGCACCGGTCTTCTGAGCGGTCTCGACGATGAGCTTCGCGGACTGATCGACGACCTCGTGATCATAGCCCTTGAGGCGAATGCGGATCTTCTGGGTAGCCAACTTAAACCTCCAAAGAGTGCGAGAGATGTTCTCGCGGATTACGTAACAGGGAGCTCGAACTTAGGCGTTCTTGCTCATGACCTCGTCCACGATGGACTTGGGCGCGGGCTCATAAGAGTCGAACTGCATCGTGTAGGATGCACGGCCCTGGGTCTGGGAGCGAAGGTCGGTAGCGTAACCGAACATCTCGCCCAGCGGCACCTTGGCACGGATGAGCTTGCTGTTCTTGCGATCCTCCATGCCCTCGATCTTGCCGCGGCGACCGGAGAGGTTGCCCATAACGTCGCCCATGTACTGCTCGGGGGTCTCGACCTCGACAGCCATGATCGGCTCGAGCAGCTGCGGATCGGACTTCTTGAGAGCGTCCTTGATAGCCATGGAACCGGCGATCTTGAAGGCGGCCTCGGAGGAGTCGACTTCGTGGTAAGAACCGTCGAACAGGGTGACCTTAACGTCGAGGACCGGGAAGCCGGCGATAACACCGGTGTTCAGGGCCTCCTGGATGCCCTTGTCGATGGACGGGATGTACTCCTTGGGCACGACGCCGCCGACGATAGCGTTGACGAACTCGTAGCCGAAGCCCTCCTCCATCTTCTCGAGCTTGATGACGGCGTGGCCGTACTGACCGCGACCGCCGGACTGACGGACGAACTTGCCCTCAGCCTTCTCGACGTCGTGACCGGCGGTCTCGCGGTAGGCAACCTGGGGCTTACCGACGTTAGCGTCAACCTTGAACTCGCGGAGCAGACGGTCGACGATGATCTCGAGGTGCAGCTCGCCCATGCCGGCGATGATGGTCTGGCCGGTCTCGTGGTTGGTGGACACCTGGAAGGTCGGGTCCTCCTCGGCGAGCTTGGTCAGAGCCAGGGACATCTTGTCCTGCTCGGCCTTGGTCTTGGGCTCGATGGCAACGTCAATAACGGGCTTAGCGAACTCAATCTTCTCGAGGACGATCTCCTTGCCCTCGGCGCACAGGGTGTCACCGGTGGTGGAGTTCTTGAAGCCGACGCAAGCGACGATGTCGCCGGCGGCAGCGTCGTCACGGTCGATACGCTCGGCGGCATTCATCTCGAGGATGCGGCCGAGGCGCTCGCGCTGACCGTTGGAAGCGTTGACAACGTAGGAGCCGGACTCGGCGCGGCCGGAGTAAACGCGGACGTAGGTGAGCTTACCGACGAACGGGTCGGTCATGATCTTGAAGACCAGGCCGGAGAAGGGCTCGTCGAAGGAAGGATGACGCTGAATCTCCTCGCCGGTGTCCGGATCGGTACCGGTGACGGCCTCAACGTCGAGCGGGCTGGGCAGGTAGTCGACGACAGCGTCGAGCAGCTCCTGAACGCCCTTGTTCTTGTAGGCGGAACCCACGAAGACGAGGTTGAGCTCGTTGGCCAGAACGCCCTTGCGCAGAGCAGCCTTGAGCTCCTCGACGGTGAAGTCCTCCTCCATGAGGATCTTCTCCATGAGCTCGTCGTCAAAGCTGGCAGCAGCGTCAAGGAGCTCCTCGCGCTTGGTGGCAGCGATGTCGGCAAACTCAGCCGGGATCTCGTCCATCGGCTCGGGGTAGGTCATACCCTTCTCGTCGGCCTTGAAGTCCCATGCGGTCATGGTGACCAGGTCGATGACGCCCCAGAAGTTGTCCTCGGCGCCCATCGGGACCTGAGCGGCCACGGCGTTAGCGTCGAGACGATCCTTCATGGTCTCGATAGCGTTGAAGAAGTCAGCGCCCACGCGGTCATACTTGTTGATGAAGGCGATGCGGGGGACGTTGAAGGTAGAAGCCTGACGCCAAACGGTCTCAGACTGGGGCTGGACGCCGGCAACGGCGTCGAAGACGGCGACAGCGCCATCGAGGACGCGCAGGCAGCGCTCGACCTCGGCGGTGAAGTCAACGTGGCCCGGGGTGTCGATGATCTGGATGCGGTAGTCCTTACCGTCCTTGTTCCAGAAGCACGTAGTAGCAGCGGAGGTAATGGTTACGCCGCGCTCCTGCTCCTGAACCATCCAGTCCATGGTGGCAGCGCCCTCATGGACCTCACCGATCTTGTGGGTCTTACCGGTGTAGTAAAGAATACGCTCGGTCGTGGTGGTCTTACCGGCATCGATGTGGGCCATGATGCCGATGTTACGGGTATCGGAAAGCTTGTACTTAGGCTTAGCCATGTTAGTTCCTTACCTTAACTTACCAACGATAGTGAGAGAACGCGCGGTTGGCCTCGGCCATCTTGAAGACGTCCTCACGCTTCTTGACGGAAGCGCCCAGGCCGTTGGAGGCGTCGAGGATCTCGTTGGCGAGACGCTCGGCCATGGTCTTCTCCTTGCGAGCGCGGGAGAAGTTGACGATCCAGCGGATACCCAGAGCGGTGGAACGACGGGAGTTGACCTCCATCGGGACCTGATAGGTAGCGCCACCGACACGCTTGGGCTTAACCTCGAGCGTGGGCTTGACGTTGTCCATAGCCTTCTTGAAGGTAGCGAGAGCGTCGCCACCCTCGGACTTCTCGGCAACGATCTCGAAAGCGGTGTAAACGATGCGCTCAGCGGTGGCCTTCTTGCCGTCAAGAAGGACCTTGTTGATGAGCTGGGTCACCAGGCGGTTGTTGTAAACGGCGTCAGGCTGAACCTCACGACGATTAGCTGCTGCACGACGCGGCATGTGAAATCTCCTTAAGTGTCTACCGTGCGGCGCTCAAGACGGCACACGGCGAAAGTATCAAAACGTTATCTGGCTTATTTAGCCTTGGGGCGCTTAGCACCGTACTTGGAACGGGCCTGCATACGGTTCTGGACCGGAGCAGCGTCGTAGGCGCCACGGATGACGTGATAACGGACACCAGGGAGGTCACGGACACGACCGCCGCGGACGAGCACGATGGAGTGCTCCTGCAGGTTGTGGCCCTCACCCGGGATGTAAGCAGTGACTTCGATGCCGTTGACGAGGCGAACACGGGCAACCTTGCGAAGAGCCGAGTTCGGCTTCTTGGGGCTCGTGGTGAAGACGCGGGTGCACACGCCGCGCTTCTGGGAGTTGTGCTGCAGAGCAGCGTTCTTGGACTTCTTGGGCACGGAACGACGGCCCTGGCGAACCAGCTGGTTAATAGTAGGCAAAGCGTACTCCTTCTCGAATGATTCCAGCTTTCTGTAAAGTGCAACGGCTTGAATCGAGGGGTCAGCATCCCCCTACGAAACACGCAGTTCGATAGGATACGTGCCGTTAGCTGTGTCGTCAACAGACCACGCCGCCGGGCGTATCCCAAAATAGCTATATTTCCGCAAAGCCTCCATAAAAGGAATCCCCGCCTGTGCGCAAGTGCCCATTCCAGCCGTCCATGTAACGCAAAAATGGCCGCTTCCCCTAGTGGGAAGCGGCCTCAAGCCTTACGAGTAGACGATGGTAAAAGGTACTTCTGTTTCGGTCTCTCCTGTTGATGTGCACCTCGTTCCCTCAAGGGTTACCGATACAACCTGATCGACATTGATGAGCCTTGTCGGAACCCAGATGTTCTCTCCGCTATTGCGCGCCATCGAAACATAGAAATTGTACGCCCCTGCGTCGTCATCTTCGATAATCTGCTCCGATCCATCCTTGTAGCTGACGGTCAGTTTATGATCAACTGCTTCATAGCCCAGATCATCTATGTGCGTCTGGATGGAAAACGGGCTGATCTCGAGAGGCGAGTCGTCGGAGCGGAGCTCCTTTGTATCGACGTGCGCTCCGACGTTAAACCCTGGCGTCGATACCTCGATCACCTTCGCATCCTCACCTTTGCCCTCCGTCCAACTGATATTCCAGGTGACCGCATGTCGTAAATCTCGATCGCGATTCCAAGATGCAAAGTACATCGTGCCGTTAATGACCGTGTCGCTTGATGTGTCTTTATCAATGGTGCAGCGTGTATCAGCCCATTCCTCGCCGAAGTTCATGCTGGGTGTACTGACGCCCCCTTCTTCTTCACCATAGAGAACAAGTTCGCCAAGCTCTGCCGCCGGCTTGTAGTAGTTAACGCCATTCGGATTGGACAATGTAAACGTCACAGCACCGCAACCGTTCTCGTCGATTGCCATCTCATGAATGTCGAGCGTATAGCCGTTGCCCTCGACGGACAGATTGACCTTCTGGACTGCACCCTCCAGGCTTTGGGGCGCGATACCATCACCAAACTCTCTGGTGTAGGTATATTTCGTCCCCGACGAGCCGCCATTTGTCCAGGTAACGGACTCTCCGTTGCCATGGTTTCCCCAGGCAGAGGCAAAATAACTGGAATTGACAACAGCGTAGGCGACCCCTCCGGTCGCCAGCACTCCGGCAAGACATCCGATTACGGCAACATACAGAGGCTTCGCGTGACCCTTTCGGCGAAGCGGCTCGCCAGCAGCGGCATAAAGAACACGGTCAGCAAGATCGCTATCGGCTTGGACGGACTCGAAGGCCTGCTTGATCTGGTTGGATTTCACGGTCGCCCTCCTCTAGGATGAACTTGAGCTTCGATCTGCCGCGAGCTAAACGCGTTCGAACGGTCGCGGCTGGCACATGCAGTAACTCGGCAATTTCTGAAGTCGAGAAACCCAGATAGTAATAGAGCACGATAGGAATACGGAATCGCTCCGGAAGTCGCATAACGTCTGACAGGACCGCCTTGGTCTCCTCCTGCGCCGTCGAAAGCGAATCGGCCAGATTCTCAATATCCTCCACGCGCCTCCACGGCTTTCGAAAGAGAGATTTACATTCATTGATCGTGACCCGGATAAGCCATCGACGAAGATGCTCCCAGTTTTCAAATTGCGCGTCGCTTTTGAGCAACTTAAGAAAGACGTCTTGAGCGACATCGTCGGCGTCAGCGCGATCACGCAGATACGTCAATGCGATCCGAAACACGACATCCCGGTGGTCTTCGACCGCCTGTCTAAAAGCTTGTTCTTCCATAATCACCTCCCGGTGACATTAATGGTTCTCGATGAGGCCCTCACCATAGATACGCTCTTGTCGGGCGAAATGTTTCAAATTCAAGCATGAAAAACCGACCAAAATAAACCTGTCCCTTTTTGGCAAGGGATCAACGGAACGCATCAGGTTGAGCATACGCAAGCGAGCGGCCCCCAGAGCGTACAAGATGGCATGAAAAAGGCAGGGCATTGACCTTTTGGTCATGCCCTGCCTTTTGAATGACAGATTGTAGCTCTGGGGGCCGCGCAGCGACGGAGGTCGCCGCCGTTCGTTAGAACGGCGGAACTAATTACTCCTCGTCGTTGTCCTTGGCCTCTTCGGCGTCGTCGGTGTCTACGAGCTGGTTGAGTAGCTCGTCGAGGGAAGCCATGTCCTCGTTGATGGCACCGTTGGCGGGAGCCTTCTTGTCGTCGATCGGGGCGCCCAGGAGCTCCTCGTCGGCGTCGGCGTGATGCGTCGGCGTGGCGGAGGTGCCCAGCAGGATGTCGTCCGGACCGTCGGGGCTAAAGACCATCTGCAGCAGCTGCGAGAGGTCTTCCTCGTCGGCAACGTCATCGTTGTTCTCGAGGATGTAGAGTAGGTCGTGGGCCTCGAGGCCGTCACGGAGCTCCTCGATCGCCTTGGCACCGATGCCATCGATGCGCAGCAGATCCTCCTCGGACTTGCCGACCAGGTCGCCGACCGTCTCGATGCCGACCTCGCTGAACTTGTTGGTCCAGCGCTGCGACACGCCCAGGTCGTCGAACAGGTACAGGCGAGCCTTCTCGGCGGAGATGGTGTGGCCGTTGCGGGTGAACGAACCGTCAGCACCGCCGAACTCGTCGTAGCCGGCCCAGTCGAGCTGCTGCGGGAGCTGCTCGTCCAGGTCCTTGAGCTCCACGGGGGCCCACTCGGGCAGCGACTTGGCGTTGGGCGAAGCCGGGCCGTCGATGTCGACATAGCCGTCGGCCGTGCGATACGTCAGCTTGGCGTTGGCGTACGGCTTGAGGCCGGTACCGGCAGGGATCTTCTTACCGACGATGACGTTGGACTTAAGGTCGAGCAGGTGGTCGACCTTGCCCTCGATGGCAGCCTCGGTAAGGACGCCGGCGGTACGGATGAACGAAGCGCTCGACAGCCAGGAGTCGATGTTGGACGCGACCTTGAGCGTACCCAGGATGACGGGCTCGGCCACGGGGGCCTGACCGCCCAGACGGGCAACGCGCTCGACCTCGTCAGCGAACTCGTAGCGGTCGACGTACTGACCAAGCAGGTACTTGGAGTCACCGGGGTTGGTAATCTGAACGCGACGCAGCATCTGACGTGCGAGCACCTCGATGTGCTTGTCGTTCAGGTCGACGCCCTGGCTGGTGTAGACGTCCTTGACGCTCTCGACGAAGGTGTGCATCGTCGACTCGATGTCGGTCAGCTTGCGCAGGTTGCGGAAGTTGACGAAGCCCTTGGTGATCTGGTCGCCGGCGCGAACCTCGCAGCCGTCCTCGATCTCGGGCATGAAGCGTACCGAAGCGGGGACGCGACGCTCGTCGAGGACACGGGTGTGATCCTCGGAGTCGGTGAGCGTCAGCACGTACTCGGACTTCTCGGGCTTAATCGAGAGGTGGCCGGAGTACGGAGCCAGCTCGGCCTCGCGACCCAGGATCTTCTCGTTGACGTTGCCGACGATATCGAACATACGGCTGACCGTAGGCAGACCCTGCGTAATATCGTCGACGCCAGCGACGCCGCCGGAGTGAATGGTACGCATCGTAAGCTGCGTACCGGGTTCGCCGATGGACTGGGCGGCAATAATGCCGACCGCGGTACCGATGGCGACCGGACGACGGGTGGAAAGATCCCAGCCGTAGCACTTCTGGCACACGCCGTACTTGGAGCGGCAGGTGAGCAGCGCGCGAAGCTTGACCTTCTTGAGGCCGGCATCGACCATCTTCTGGATGTCGGCGACCTTCTCGATGTAGCCGTCCTGCTCAAAGAGTACGGTGCCATCGGGAGCCACGACGTCCTGGATGAAGCAACGGCCAACGAGGTCGGTGTTGAGGTCGGTGGTGCCGGGGATGATGAGGTTGTAGGTGACGCCCTCGTGCGTACCGCAGTCCTCCTCGCGGACGATGACGTCCTGGGCCACGTCGACCAGACGACGGGTCAGGTAACCAGAGTCCGAGGTGTGGGATGCGGTATCGACCAGGCCCTTACGGGCGCCGTAGGTCGAAATGAAGTACTCGAGCGGCAGCAGGCCCTCGCGGAAGTTCGCCTTAATGGGAAGGTCGATCGTCTCGCCGGACATGTCTGCCATCAGGCCACGCATGCCGCCGAGCTGACGCAGCTGGGTCTTAGAACCACGGGCGCCGGAGTCGGCCATCATGTAGAGCGGGTTCTCCTCGTCGAACAAGTCGAGCATGAGCGCTGCGACCTTGTCGGTACAAGCGGTCCACTCGTTAACGACTTCGATGTGGCGCTCCGTCTCGTTGATGAAGCCCTCCTCGAAGTACTCGTTGATCTGGTCGACGTTAGCCTGGGCGCGGTCGAGCAGCTCCTGCTTCTCATCAGGGATGAGAGCGTCCCACACCGAGATCGTAAGGCCGGCGCGGGTAGCGTAGTGGAAGCCGGAGTACTTGATGGCGTCGAGGATCGGGCCGACCTTGGCCTCGGGGTAACGATCGCAGCAGTCGGCAACCAGCTTGGCCACATCGCCCTTGACCATCTTGTAGTTCATGAACTCGTAGTCTTCGGGCAGGCACTGGCGGTTGAAGATGATGCGGCCGATAGAGGTCTCGAAGCGCGCGGTCTTGTTGCCGGTGACATCGTAGTCGACAAACTCGTTCTTGCCGTTCTTGACGCGGAAGATACGGGTGCCGTCCTCGTTGATGACGTTGGCGTTCTCGGTGGACACGCGAACTTGGATCTTGGCCTGCATGTCGACCTCGGAGCGGCAGTCATAGGCGTGCAGCGCGTCGTCGAAGCTGGCGAACACGTGGTTCTCGCCGGGCAGACCGTCGCGAACCTGGGTGAGGTAGTACACACCGATGATCATGTCCTGCGAAGGGATGTTGACCGGCTTGCCGGATGCCGGCGAGCGCAGGTTGTTCGCAGAGAGCATGAGCACGCGAGCCTCGGCCTGAGCCTGGCTGGACAGCGGCACGTGGACAGACATCTGGTCGCCGTCGAAGTCGGCGTTAAAGGGCGAGCAGACCAGCGGATGCAGGTGGATAGCCTTGCCCTCGACCAGCACCGGCTCAAAGGCCTGGATGGACAGACGGTGCAGGGTCGGTGCACGGTTGAGCAGCACGACGCGGCCGTCGATGACCTCTTCGAGGATATCCCACACAAAGGTGGCACCGCGGTCGATAGCGCGCTTGGCGCCCTTGATGTTCTCGACCTTGCCGAGCTCGACCAGGCGCTTCATGACGAAGGGCTTGAAGAGCTCCAGCGCCATGGTCTTGGGCAGACCGCACTGGTGCAGCAGCAGCTTGGGGTCGGTAACGATAACCGAACGGCCGGAGTAGTCGACACGTTTGCCCAGCAGGTTCTGACGGAAACGACCCTGCTTGCCCTTGAGGGCCTCGGCGAGCGACTTGAGCGGGCGACCGCCACGGCCAGAGACCGGGCGACCACGACGGCCGTTGTCGAACAGGGCGTCCACGGACTCCTGGAGCATGCGCTTCTCGTTGTTCACGATGATCGCAGGGGCGTCCAGGTCGAGCAGGCGCTTGAGTCGGTTGTTACGGTTGATCACGCGACGGTACAGGTCGTTGAGGTCGGACGCGGCAAAGCGGCCGCCGTCGAGCTGGACCATCGGGCGCAGATCGGGCGGAATGACCGGGATGACGTCCAAGATCATGTTCGCGGGGCTGTTGCCGCCCTTCAGGAAGGCGTCAACGACCTCGAGGCGCTTGACGGCCTTCTCGCGCTTCTGCTTCTGGGAGTCCTCGTCGGCGATGATGGCCTTGAGCTTCTCGGCCTCGGAGGGGAGGTCGATGGCAGCGAGCAGGTCGCGGACGGCCTCGGCACCCATGCCACCCTTGAAGTACATGGAGTAGTAGCGGGTCATCTCGCGGAACAGCGGCTCATCGGAGATGAGGTCGCGCTCGGTGAGCTTCATGAAGGCGTTGAAGGCGTCCGTACGGAGCTGCTTCTCGTCCTTGCACTCTTCCTCGATGTCGACGATGCCGGAGGCGATCTCCTCGGGGGTCAGCGGCTCCTCATCGGAGAACTCGTCAAAGTTCTCGGGGTTGCCCTGCTCCTTGAGGGACTCGATCTGGCGGGCGCACTCGGCATCGATCTCTTCCAGATCGGCGGCGAGCTCCTCGCGCAGGTCGTCGGCGTCGGCCTCGCGGGCCTCATAGTCGACCTCGGTGATGATGTAGCTGGCAAAGTACAGAACCTTCTCGAGGTCCTTGGACTTGATGTCGAGCATACGGCTCATCGGGAAGCTCGTGGGGCTCTTGAAGTACCAGATGTGGGACACGGGAGCGGCGAGCTCGATGTGACCCATGCGGTCGCGACGCACCTTGGCCGAGGTGACCTCGACGCCGCAGCGCTCGCAGACGATGCCCTTGAAGCGGATGCCCTTGTACTTGCCGCAGGAGCACTCCCAGTCCTTGGCGGGACCGAAGATCTTCTCGCAGAACAGGCCGTCCTTCTCGGGCTTGAGGGTACGGTAATTGATGGTCTCCGGCTTCTTGACCTCGCCGTGCGACCAGGAACGGATCTGGTCGGCGGAGGCAAGGGAGATCTTTACCGAGTCAAAATCAGTAGCTTCGAAATCTGCCACAGTCAACTACTCCTTATCAGTGGTCGTGGCGGCGACAGCCTCGGGCGCCTCGGCGGTCTCGGCATCCTCGGCCTCGACGTCGGCGTCAACGCCGGCGAGCGCAGCCAGGTCGTCGAGAGCAGAGGTCTCCTCGGCGGTCACAGGGGCGGAGGCGTCCTCGTCGACATCGTGCATGGGCTCGATGTCCAGTGCGAGGGAACGGATCTCCTTGACGAGAACCTTGAAGGACTCGGGGATACCCGGGACAGGAACATTCTCGCCCTTGACGATGGACTCGTAGGTCTTGACGCGGCCCACGGTATCGTCGGACTTGACGGTCAGGATCTCCTGCAGGACGTTGGAAGCACCGTAAGCGTACAGTGCCCAAACTTCCATCTCGCCGAAGCGCTGGCCGCCGAACTGGGCCTTGCCGCCCAGAGGCTGCTGGGTAACCAAGCTGTAAGGGCCGGTCGAACGGGCGTGGATCTTGTCGTCGACCATGTGGCCGAGCTTGAGGATGTAGGACGTACCCACGGTAATGGGCTCGCGGAACTCCTCGCCGGTGCGGCCGTCGAACAGACGGGTCTTGCCGCGCTCGTCAAGCTGGGTGACGAACTCGGGACGCATGTGATCGCCAAAGGCAGCGGTGGCCTTGTTGAGCATGTTCTTGTTGGCACGGCGGATGACCTCGGCGATCTCGTCCTCCTTGGCGCCATCGAAGACGGGCGTGGCGGTGAAGAACGGACCGGGGACGTACTTGTCGGAGTCGGCCTGCTCGGTATCCCAACCGCAGGCGGCAGCCCAGCCAAGGTGGCACTCGAGCAGCTGGCCGACGTTCATACGCGAAGGAACGCCCAGCGGGTTGAGGATAACGTCGATCGGGGTACCGTCAGCCATGTAGGGCATGTCCTCGACCGGCAGAACGTTACAGATAACACCCTTGTTGCCGTGGCGGCCGGCGATCTTATCGCCCTGCTGGATCTTACGACGCTGGGCGACGTAGACGCGCACCTGCTCGTTGACGCCGGGGGCCAGGTCGTCGCCGTTCTCGCGGCTAAAGCGGACGACGTCGATGACGCGACCGTAAGCGCCGTGAGGCATCTTAAGGGAGGTGTCGCGGACGTCGTGGGCCTTGGCACCGAAGATGGCGCGCAGCAGGCGCTCCTCGGCGGTCAGAGCGCTCTCGCCCTTAGGCGTGACCTTGCCGACCAGGATGTCGCCAGGGCCGACCTCGGCGCCGATGCGGATGATGCCGTCCTCGTCGAGGTTGGCAAGCATGTCCTCGGAGAGGTTCGGGATCTCGCGGGTGATCTCCTCGGGGCCAAGCTTGGTGTCGCGGGCGTCGATCTCGTGACGGGTGATGTTGATGGTCGTCAGCAGGTCCTCGGCCACCAGGCGCTCGGACACGACGATACCGTCCTCGTAGTTAAAGCCTTCCCACGGCATGTATGCCACGGTGAGGTTCTGGCCCAGTGCGAGCTCGCCATGATCGGTCGAAGGACCGTCAGCCAGGGGCTCGCCCTGCTCAACGGTGTCACCGACGCGCACGAGCGGACGGTGGTTGATGCAGGTGGACTGGTTGGAGCGCTGGTACTTGGCCAGGTGATACTCGTCCATGCCGCCGGCATGCTTGACGATGATCTTGGCGGCGTCGGCAAAGATGACCTCGCCGGCGTTCTTGGCCAGGGTGACCTCGCCGGAGTCCAGAGCGGCGCGACGCTCCATTCCGGTACCGACATAGGGAGCGGCGGGGTGAACCAGCGGCACGGCCTGACGCTGCATGTTGGCGCCCATCAGCGTACGCTTGGCGTCGTCGTGCTCGAGGAACGGGATCAGCGTGGCTGCGACGGAGAGCATCTGACGCGGCGAGACGTCCATGTAGTCGACGTCCTCGACAGGCACATCGGCGGGAGCGCCGAAGGAGCCGTCGAAGTCGCGGGTACGGGCGATCACGGTGTGCGGACGGACGATCTTGCCCTCGGCATCGGTCGTGATGAACTCGTTGGTCTTGGGATCGAGCGGCGTGTTGGCCGGCGCGATGACGTGCTTCTCTTCCTCGTCAGCGGTCATCCAGTCGATCTGGTCGGTGGCAACGCCGTTCTCGACGCGACGGAACGGGGCCTCGATGAAGCCGTACTCGTTGACGCGGGCGTAGAGAGCGAGCGAGCCGATCAGGCCGATGTTGGGGCCTTCGGGGGTCTCGATCGGGCACATGCGGCTGTAGTGCGAGTTGTGAACGTCGCGGACGGCCGTCGGCACGTTGGTGCGGCGGCTGGAGCCGGACTTGTGACCGGCAAGACCACCAGGGCCGAGTGCGGACAGACGGCGCTTGTGGGTCAGACCGGTCAGGGGGTTCGCCTGGTCCATGAACTGCGAGAGCTGCGAGGAACCGAAGAACTCCTTGATGGAGGCCACGATCGGGCGGATGTTGATGAGCGACTGCGGGGTGATCTCGTCGATGTCCTGAGAGCTCATGCGCTCACGGACGACGCGCTCCATACGGCTCATGCCGATACGGAACTGGTTGGCGACGAGCTCGCCGACGGTACGGATGCGGCGGTTGCCAAAGTGGTCGATGTCGTCGACCTTGAAGCCCTGCTCGCCGGCAGCGAGGGACAGCAGGTAGCGCAGCGTCGCGACGATATCCTCGTCGGTGAGCACCGTGACCTCTTCCTCGGTGGTGAGGTTGAGCTTCTTGTTGACCTTGTAGCGACCGACGCGGGCCAGGTCGTAGCGCTGCGGGTTGAAGAGCAGGCCCTCGAGCAGGCTGCGGGAAGCATCCACGGTGGGAGGCTCGCCCGGACGCAGGCGACGGTAGATCTCGATGAGGGCGTCCTCGCGGGTGAGGGCGGTGTCGCGCTCCAGGGTGCGCTTGATCACATCGGAGTTGCCGAGCAGCTCGATGATGTCGTCGTTGGTGACGGCGATGCCAAGGGCGCGCAGGAACATCGTGGCGCTCTGCTTGCGCTTACGGTCGATGGAGACCATGAGCTGGTCGCGCTTGTCGACCTCAAACTCAAGCCAGGCACCGCGGGACGGGATGATCTGGGCCTTGTAGATCTGCTTGCCCGAATCCATCTCGGAGCTGTAGTACACGCCCGGGGAGCGGACGAGCTGCGAGACGACGATACGCTCGGTACCGTTGATGATGAAGGTACCCTGATCGGTCATCATGGGGAAGTCGCCCATGAAGACGAGCTGTTCCTTGATCTCGCCGGTCTCCTTGTTGGTGAGACGGACGTCGGTCAGAAGCGGAGCCTGATAGGTCATATCCTTCTCGCGGCACTCCTCGACGGTGTGCGCGGGGTCGCCGAACTGATGCTCGCCGAAGGTAACCTCGAGAACATGGTTCTGGCTCTGGATGGGGCTGGATTCCTTGAACGCCTCACGAAGGCCCTCGTCCTTAAAACGCTCAAAGGATTCCCTTTGAACAGAGATAAGGTTGGGGAGCTCCATGGCCTCCGGGATTTTCCCGAAGCTGACGCGCTTGCGCTCAGTGGCAGTGTATGCGTAGGTCACCAGGTTTTTCCTCCTTCACGGAAATGCTCGGTGGGTTGGCGAGGCATAGCTTCGCCAGTTATCGCAACCTAATAGTTTATCAGGTACCGACCGTTGAGCAAGAAAAGCCTTGACGCGATTGAGTTTTTGGAGTAGCAAAGTTTTTCGACAGAAAAGGTGCAGGTAGATATATGCGTATCGAACACCTGTTCATATATTTTCTGTGAACAGAGAGCCGGCGATCGCAGCTCGCATAAAAAACGGGTGCAGACCAAAGTCCGCACCCGTAAATGTCGATGCCCGAAGGCTTACTTACGCATCAAGCCGCCACGCTCGTCGATGGCGTCCCAGAAGGCGCTGGCAAAGCGAGGATCGCTTGCGGCCATGAGGGCGTTGGTGGCCATCCAGCCAGACGGGGTGCCGGTGTCGTAGCCCGAGAGCGGATCGATGACGACAGCGTACATGGCCTCGCGGTCGAGCGAACGTGCCATGGCGTCGGTCAGCTGAATCTCGCCGCCCTTACCGGCCTGCTGATCGGCCAGCAGGTCCATGACCAGCGGGCTCAGCAGGTAGCGACCGACGATGTACAGGTTGGACGGAGCCGCCTCGGGAGCGGGCTTCTCCACCAGGCCGCCGATGCGCCACACGGCACCCGGCTCGGCATCGGCAACGCCCTCGGCGCCCTCGAGCGAACCGACGCGCTCGCCGGCGATAACGCCATAGCGGCTGACTTCCTCGGGCGAGCAAGCAGCGACGGCGATAACCGAAGCGCCACCGTGCTCCTTGGAAACGGCGAGCATCTTATCGCAGATGTCGCGGTTAGGCACAACGTAGTCGCCCAGAAGAACCAGGAAGTTCTCCCCTGCCACGGCGTCGGCAGCAGAGCGGATAGCATGGCCGAGGCCCTTGGGCTCGTACTGATAGCGGAAGTCGACCGGCATACCGCCAGCGTGGGCGACGGCATCGGCATAGGCGTTCTTGCCGCGCTCGCGCAGCAGGTTCTCGAGCGAGCGATCGGGCTGGAAGTAGCTCAGCAGCTCGGGCTTACCAGGAGAGGTAACGATGATGGCATCATCGACCTCCTCGGGGTCGAGTGCCTCCTCGACGACATACTGAATGACCGGCTTGTCGAGCACCGGCAGCATCTCTTTGGGCGTGCACTTAGTGCCAGGCAGAAAACGCGTGCCAAGACCGGCGGCGGGGATGATTGCCTTCATGTTATTCAAGGATCCTTTCGCAGGCGCAGAATGCGCCCTATGCGTGCGGCACAGCGGCCGCAGACCAAATTGCGATACCGAAGTATCTTACCGCCGAAGACATACATCGCCGTAAGGCAAACGCAATTCTTCAGCAGGTCAACGCAAATTATTGCTCGAATGGTGCAATTTTACGCCCCAGCGGTAACGGGATTGGCACGGCGAAGACAGCGGTGTTCTGCGTGCCGAGCAATGGGAATGAGAGGCCAAAACAAAAAAGACGGGGCTCGCATAGCGAGTCCCGTCTGCAAAGAAATCTGGCGAGAAAACCTGATTACTTGAGGGTGACAGCAGCGCCAGCAGCCTCGAGCTTCTCCTTGGCAGCCTCGGCGTCCTCCTTCTTGGCACCCTCGAGAACAGCCTTGGGAGCGCCCTCGACGACCTCCTTGGCCTCCTTCAGGCCAAGGTTGGTGAGCTCACGGACGGCCTTGATGACCTGAATCTTGTTGTCGCCGAAGCCCTCGAGCACGACGTCAAACTCGGTCTTCTCCTCGGCCTCAGCAGCGCCAGCAGCAGGAGCGGCGACAACAGCGGCAGGAGCAGCGGCGGAAACGCCGAAGGTTTCCTCGATAGCCTTGACGAGCTCGGAAGCCTCGAGAAGGGTCATTTCCTTAAGAGCATCGATGATCTCATCGGTGGTAAGCTTAGCCATTTCTAAGTCCTTTCGGTTTCCGTGCCTGTGCACGGAGATCAGTTAAAACACAGCGCGAATGCGCCTGGGGTGCGGCGTTGCCGCCGCGGGTGAAAACAGCGACTAGGCTGCCTTCTGCTCGGAGACCTGCTGGATCGAACGAGCGAGACCAGAGGAAACGCCGTTGACGCAGACAGCGATGTCGCGAGCGAAACCGGAGATGAGACCGGCGATCTGGCCGAGAAGCTGATCCTTGGTGGGCAGCTCGGCGATAGCCTTAACATCATCAGCGGAAACGGCCTTGCCGTCGGAGATACCGCCCTTGATCTCAAGGACGCCCTTGGACTTAGCAGAGAAGTCCTTGAGGGCCTTAGCGGCCTCGACCGGCTCGGTCTCGTAGAACACATAAGCGACGGGGCCGGCGAGGATCTCGTCGAGCTCGGGCTGCTCCTGGTTCTTGAGAGCGATCTTGACCAGGTTGTTCTTGTAGACCTTCATCTCGGCGCCGCACTCGCGAAGCTGATGACGCAGCTCCTGAGCCTGCTTAACCGTCAGACCGTTGTAGTTGACGACGAACAGACCGGCGTTCTCGGCGATACGGGACTCGATCTCTGCAACCTTGTCGATTTTGTACTGCTGGGGCATGAATTACACCTCCTCGAATTCTTTCCGGGCACGGTCCGCCACAAGGACGTGACGGGGGCATGTCCAAAAAGAAAGCCCCCGCGCTGCATGAGCGACGGGGGCGAGAAGACATATCTACTCGACCACCTCGGCTGGCGGGATATCCCATTAAGCTCGCGGGCGATGCCCGTTTGCACCGGCTGTCTCTGGCAGCGGATTCGTGCGTGAACCGAAAGTATTATGGCGGGGACCCCGGCGTCGGTCAACGGACACGAGGATTCGTACACAAACCCTGCATACGCTCCGACCGGGAGGGGCAGGGCGAGTTTTCCGCTCGGTCAAGTCCTGGGCTCGCACGAAGGCCACATTAAGTGGCCTTCGGCTCGTGCGGAATCTACGGAAAACTCGCCCTGCCCCTCCCGGTCGGAGCTACGTTGCCTTTGCTGCGAATCCTCGTGTCCGTTGGCCGGCGCGCCCCACTCATAATGCTTGGGTCGGTGGGCTGATGTGTTGCATCCCTGAGGACTACAAAGTCGAAATGAAGGTGGACAGGCGGTGGAGGCCTTCGTCCAAATCTTGGTCGGAGACGCAGTAGCTGAGGCGGATGTGGCCTTCGGTGCCGAAGCAGTCTCCGGGGACTAGGGCTACGTTGGCTTCTTTGATGGCTTTGATGCAGAAGGCTTCGCTTGTTAGGCCGAATTGTTTGATGCTGGGGAAGGCGTAGAAGGCGCCTGCGGGCTCTACGACGTCCAGGCCCATGGCATCTAAAGCTGCGAGCACGCATTTGCGGCGGGCTCGGTAGACTTTGAGCATGGGGGTTGGGTCGACGGTGAGGGCTCGGGCTGCGGCGTCCATCTCGAAGGAGACGGCACTCGATACTAAGTATTGGTGAGCTTTTGCAATCTCGGCGATGACGGGGGCTGCCGCTGCGAGCCAACCCAAGCGCCAGCCAGTCATAGCCCAGGGCTTGGAGAAGCTCTCGATGATCACCGTCTGCTCACGCAGCTCCGGGTGTCGCTGGGCAAAGCGCTCGTAGCCGTCCACATAGACGAGGCGGTTGTATACGTCGTCGCAGACCACGTAGATGCCCGCCTGCTCCGCTACGCGCGCCACGGCGTCGAGCGATGCCGCGTTGAGAATGCAGCCCGTGGGATTGTTGGGCGAGCAGATGACGATGGCCTTGGTCGCCGGGGTCACACAGGCGCGAAGCGCGTCTTCGTCAATCTGAAATTGCGCAGGCTCCGTATCCAAAAAGACCGCTTTGGCGTGATTGGCTACGACGATGCTCTCGTACAGGCCAAAGGCCGGCGTGGGGATAATAACCTCGTCGCCGGGGTTGAGCATAGCCATGAATGTTGCCGACAGGGCCTCGGTCGCGCCGTCGGTCAGGATGACCTCGTCGGCGGAAAACGCCAGGCGCGCATCCCCCATGTAGGCAGACAGTGCCTCGCGCAGGGCGGGGCGACCGTTGTTGGGCGGATAGTGCGTGTCGCCGCGGTCGAGCGAGGCCGTCACCTCGGCGCTAATCACATCGGGCGTGGGAAAATCGGGCTCGCCAAGCGCAAGCGCGATGCACCCTGGGTGCTGGGCGGCGAGCGCGTTAATCCGACGGATACCGGAGGGCTTGAGCGTGGCAAGCGAGGTGTTCATAGGCAGACGCATGGCGTTCCTTTCGTAAGGGTTGCACTAGGATAGCGCGGCGAGGCGCTGCCAGACGGTGTAACCTAAACGGAAACCAACCGGAAAGGAGGCGGCATGGAGACGACCGCGCGCGGCGATGTACCAAAAACACTGCATAGCATCGCGTTTGTCAGTATTCCCGAGAGCACCGATCTTGAGTTTTTGCTCTGGGACCTGCAGGATGCCATCGCGGCGTATGCCCGGCTTTCCGGTACTGTACTCCCCCGCTCAGTCGATTTGGAGGCAAATGACGCCGGCAGCGTTGCCGATGGCATCGTGCTGGCCATTGAAGATGTGGCTGACGATGAGACGTTGACAGCTATCGAGCAGGCGCTTGAGCGCTTTGGCGGTACGGGAACGCGCGTCTATGCCGCGATTCGAGCCGCACAAGAGGACACTGAGCAGGCGCGTGGGACCGCCGTTCGCCTGCACAAGGCATGTGAGCGCCATGACCAATTGTGGTGTGGCGGCGTTGCCATCTGCGCCGGCAGCGGCATCGCAGCGCTTCGCCACTCCCCGCGCATGGGCCTCTTGCGCCGACCGTTTTCGGAAGCGATGGACAAGCTCGTGGGTGCGGTGCGTATGGGTTGCTCGGTTGAGCATGCACAGCGACTCGGCGGCGGCAGTGCCGAGGACATCGACACCAATGGCATGGTTTGTGCCGAGCCAGCCGTGCCCGCGCCGATCTGGCGAGGCGTTCTGAAACACCTCGGCGTCCGCACTCAATCAATAATCTAAATTAATAAGCTGCCCAGTCAACGGCTTCACTCCAACGCTCGACAAGCCGCTCCAAACGCCACGCCGCGTTGGCAGGACTCGTCGACGGCAGCACGATGGCAGGTAGCCCCGTCCGCTCTTGTAGATAGCGTTTGTAGAGCCGCCCGGCCGCGCCGCCGTTGCAGATAACGACCTCAATCGGCGTGACATCGGTAATGCGCTCGATATGTGCCGGCACAACGTTGCGAATGCTCGCGTCACTCGAGCCCTTAATGTCACAGCTCTCAATCACGTCCCACAGGGCCACACCGCCGTTGAGCAACATAGCCCGCTTGGCGGCAATCGAGGCGTCGAGCGTCGCAGGCTCGCCGCCCACCAGAGGGTCGCCCTCGTTGGGTGGCACGGGCACACCGAGGCACGCGGCCATCACACGCCAAAAGCGATTCTGAGGGTTGCCGTAATAAAAGGCATTGGCGCGCGAAAGCACCGAGGGAAACGATCCGAGCACCAAAACGCGCGAGTGCTGGTCGAACACGGGTTCAAACCCATGCTCAATATGTTGATAGCCCTCGTCGGACGCAGCCATGGCCTAGGCCCTCAACAGATAGCGTACCTCGTAGGGCGCAAGCTCAAGCGTGCCCGCAAGCTCAACCGCAGGTGCACCGTCGGTAAGCAGGTCGACAAAAGACCCATTGAGCTCGCCAGCGCCAAAGGTGTAAGGCTCGTCCACGGCATTCACCGCCACGAGTACCGTCGCGTCATCGCAGGCGCGCTCGAACAGCAGCTGCTTGTTCTGGATCACCACGTTGCGATAGGCACCGTAGTTGAGAGCACGGGCCGCCGCGTCGTCGGCCGAGCGAAGGTGCGTGAGCTGCGTGACGAACGCCGTCAGCTCGTTGGGCGCAGGCTCATCGAGCGCAGGTCGCAGCGCCCAGTCACCATCGGGGCCGCCCTTTTCGCCGGCAATCCCCCACTCGCTGCCATAGTAGACACACGGAATGCCCGGCATGCCAAAGAGCATGCCATAGGCGGGACGCAGGCACGACTTGTCGGTGAGGATGCTCGCCAGGCGCGGCACGTCGTGGTTGTCGACAAACGACAGCAGGTGTTTGCCGCGGTAGATGCACCACGGATCGCCGCCAAACTGGCGATGCAGCGAATGCGCGATCTCGAACACGTTGACCGAGTTAAAGCTGGAGTACAGGCCCTTGTAGCACTCGTAGTTGGTGCAGGAGTCGAGCATCTCGTCGTTGACGATCTGGTTGTAGTCGCCGTGGAGCGTCTCGCCGATCAGCACAAAGTCGGGCTTGAGCTCACGGGTAAAGGCATGCAAACGACGCATGAAATCACGGTCAAGCATATAGGCAACGTCCAGGCGCAGGCCGTCGACGCCAAAGACCTCGGCCCAACGACGCACGGACTCGAGCAGGTAATCGACCACGGCGGGGTTTTGCAGGTTGAGCTTCACAAGCTCAAAATGGCCCTCCCAGCCCTCGTACCAAAAGCCGTCGCCGTAGCACGAGTCGCCGTCAAAGCTGATGTGGAACCAATCCTTGTAGGGCGAGTCCCACTTGCGCTCCTGCACATCGCGGAAGGCCCAAAAGCCACGACCGACGTGGTTGAAGACGGCGTCGAGCACCACGCGGATGCCGTGGGCATGCAGCGTCTCGCACACGGCGGCGAAGTCGGCATCCCCACCCAAGCGGCGGTCGATGTGGCGCAGGCTGCGCGTGTCGTAGCCATGGCTATCGGACTCGAGCGGCGGGTTGATGAGCACGGCGCCAACGCCAAGCTCCTGCAGGTAGTCGGCCCATTGGGCGATCTTCATGATGGGCGCATCGGGGTTGGGCGCGGCGTTGGCAGCCTGGACGAGCTCATCCTCGGCAACGGGCGCGGCGTTTTCGCGCGGAGCTCCGCAAAAGCCCAGCGGATAGATCTGATAGAACGTCGTCTCGTATGCCCACATAGCAACCTCCCGGTAAGCTCAACACAACGACATCCATTGTATGCCCGGTGTGTATCCCCTCCCCCTAAATAAGTTGCGGTGGAATAGTTCCGTTTTGAGCCCCTAGAGGCCTTAAACAGGAACTATTCCACCGCAACTGATGAGGGGACGTGGTTAGGCGACAGGCTTTGCGCGACGGATGGCGGGGAACAGTACGGTGATGGCGAGGATGACGCCCACGACGGTAATCGCCCCGCCCGCGAAGCCGATCCAGGCGATACCGGGGCCCGACACCACGGCGCCGCCGATCGCCGTACCGGTGCCGATCCCCAGGTTGAACAGGCCCGAGAAGATCGACATGGCGACGGCCGACGAGTCCGCCGGCGTATACTTGATGAGCTCGGCCTGAAACGCCACGTTAAAGGCCGTGGAGCAGCAGCCCCATAGCGCGCAGATGGCAAGCACTGCTACGAGCGACGATGCGACCGGACCCATGAGCAGCAGAGCCACCGGCACGCCGGAGAGTGTGATAGCCAAGAACGGAAAGCGATGCCCATCGAACAGTCGGCCGAACAGCCAGCTTCCGAGCAGACCGGAGCAGCCAAACGCCGTCAGCGTCATGGTAATAGCGCTTGCGTCGACGTGCGCGACCTGTGCCAGGAACGGCTCGATATAGCTGTAACCCGCATAATAGCCGGTCGCCATAAAGACCGTGACCGCATAAAGCGCGATGAGGAACGGGTTCTTGAGCAGCTCAGGCAGCTGCTTGAGCGTAAAACGCTCGCCCGCCGGCATAGCCGGGAACACCGCGGCTTGGTACACCACCGCGGCGGCAGAGAAGGCACCGACCACGGCGAATGTCATGCGCCAGCCCACGGCCAGTCCGATGGCGCGACCGATCGGCAGGCCAAAGATCTGCGCGATGGACGAGCCCGTAGCGATCATGCTGATGGCGAGCGCCCCGTGGCGGGCGTCGACCAGGCGAGAGGCCATGATCGAGGCGACTGACCAGAACACGGCATGCGCGCAGGCGACCACCAGACGCGCGCAAACCAAAATGGGATATGTCGGTGCCACAGCGGACAGGAACTGGCCGAGCGAAAACACGGCCAAAACGCCCAGCAGCATCCGCTTGAACTCAAAGCGCGAGGCAAACACCATAAGCGGCAGCGACAGCAGCATGACGCCCCAGGCATAGACCGAGATCATGATGCCTGCCTGGGCCTCGGTGAGCGAGAACGACGCGGCGATATCAGTCAGAAGGCCGATGGGCATGAACTCCGACGTGTTAAATACGAACGCGCAGCAGGCGAGCCCGATAAGCGGGAGCCACTGCTTGAGTGAGATGCCATCTTGTCTTGCCTGAGCCATGTAGAAACCTCTCCGATTGTCTTGAGCGGTGGGCGATTATATAGCAACGGCCCCGCATCCGTCAGTACAGATGCAGGGCCGCAATCAACTCAATACACAGAGGTTGCGCCGTCAATAAATAACTAAGCCAGCCCCAGCAATATGCCCGCCGAATGCACGACAAACGCCACGATCCAGGCGACCGTCACCTGAAACGCGAACACGGCAACGGCATAGCGCGCGCCCAGCTCGCTCTTGACGGCGCCGATGGACGCCACGCAGGGCGGGTACAGCAGCGTAAAGACCAGGAACACGTAGGCAGTAAACGGCGAAAACATGGTCGACAGTGCCGCGGGCGACGTCGCGCCCAAAAGCACCGTGAGGGTCGAGATGACGCTCTCCTTGGCGATAAGTCCCGTGACGAGTGCCGTCGAGGCGCGCCAGTCGCCAAAGCCGAGCGGCGCCAGCAGCGGAGCGATGATGCTACCCAGACCGGCAAGCAAGCTTTGCGACTGATCGGCGACCACATTAAAGCGAATGTCGAACGTCTGAAGGAACCAGATGACCACGGTAGCGGCAAAGATGATGGTGAAGGCCTTGGTGATAAAGTCCTTTGCCTTATCCCATGCCAACATCACCGTCGTCTTAACGCTCGGCAGGCGATAGTTGGGGAGCTCCATGATAAACGGCACCGGGTCGCCCTTAAATGCCGTGCGGTTGAGTACCAAAGCCGCGATGCAACCGACCGCGATGCCGATCAGATAGAGCGAGACCATGGCGGGAACTGTCGCCTGCGGGAAGAATGCTCCGCACAGCAAGCCGTAGACCGGCAACTTGGCCGAGCAGCTCATGAACGGCGTGAGCATGACCGTCATCTTGCGGTCATGCTCGGATGGGAGCGTACGGGTTGACATGATTGCCGGCACGGTACAGCCAAAACCGACGAGCATGGGCACAAAGCTGCGGCCCGACAGGCCAAAGCGACGCAGCACCTTATCCATGACAAAGGCCACGCGCGCCATGTATCCGGAGTCTTCCAGAATGGAGAGGAACAAGAAGAGCACGACGATAATCGGCAGGAAGGTCAGCACGCTGCCCACGCCCGTAAGCACGCCGTCGACAGCCAGCGAGCGCACCACGTCGTTGGTGCCAAAAGCCTTGAGGCCCGCGTCGGCCGAAGCAATGATGGCAGCGATGCCGTCCTCCATGAGGCCCTGCAACGCCGCGCCGATCACACCAAACGTCAGCCAAAATACGAGGCCCATGATCAGCAGGAACGCCGGAATGGCCGTGTAGCGACCCGTCAGGATGCGGTCGATTTTGACAGAGCGCACGTGCTCGCGGCTCTCGTGGGGCTTCACCACGCAGCGTCCGCACACGTCGCCGATAAAGGTAAAGCGCATGTCGGCCAACGCGGACAGGCGGTCGGTGCCCGCCTCGCCCTCCATCTGGGTAATGATGTGCTCGATGGCGTCGAGTTCGTTGCGGTCCAGGTGAAGCGCCTTTGTCACCAGCTCGTCGCCCTCAACCAGCTTGGTCGCTGCAAAACGCACCGGGATATGCGCCGTCGCGGCATGGTCCTCGATAAGGTTGGCGATGCCGTGGATGCAGCGATGCAGCGCGCCACCGTCCGGACCGTCGGGCGCGCAAAAGTCCAGGCGGCCGGGACGCTCGCGGAACCGCGCCACGTGCAGAGCGTGTTCCACCAGCTCGCCGATGCCCTCGTTGCGGGCAGCGCTAATGGGGACAACGGGCACGCCTAGCAGGCTCTCGAGCAGGTTGACGTCGATGGCGCCGCCGTTGGCCGTCACCTCGTCCATCATGTTGAGCGCGATGACCATAGGACGGTCGAGCTCCATGAGCTGCAGCGTCAGGTACAGGTTGCGTTCAATATTAGTAGCGTCGATGATGTCGATGATGGCGTCGGGATTCTCGTCCAGGATAAACTGGCGGCTCACAATCTCTTCGCCCGTGTACGGCGACAGTGAATAGATGCCAGGCAGGTCGGTAACGCTTGCCTCGGGGTGGTTGCGGATGGTGCCGTCTTTGCGGTCGACCGTCACGCCAGGAAAGTTACCGACATGCTGGTTGGAGCCCGTCAGCTGGTTGAACAGCGTGGTCTTGCCGCAGTTCTGGTTGCCGGCGAGGGCAAAATGCAGCGGTGCGCCCTCGGGCACGGCCGTCTTCGCGGCGCGGGGCGAATACGTCCCCTCGCCGAGTGCCGGATGCTCCGTCGTGCCGATTGCGGCGTTGGCGCGCGGACCCATATCGGTGTCGTGAACGCCCACGAGCTCGATGCGAGCGGCATCGTCCTTGCGCAGCGTCAACTCGTAGCCACGCAGGCGAATCTCGAGCGGGTCGCCCATAGGGGCGTACTTCATCATGGTGACTTCGGTGCCCGGCGTGAGTCCCATGTCCAAAATATGCTGCCGGAGCGCCTGATCGTCGGATGTCACCGATGCGACAACGGCGTCCTTTCCAATCTCGAGTGTATCGAGTCTCACGTCCGTGTTCCTCCCCCGGCGCCCACAGGGCGTTGCATTTATGTTCACCATGGCTAACCGTTTGCCATGGCTAACCAATTTTAACCATGCATGATAGCGCGAACATGCAACGATGTTCAATCGACAGATCGGTGCAGGGGAAATTCTGGGCCACGGTTTCCCGATGGGGCCTCCTGGGAAACTGCATCCCACTACCCAGGCGAATTCCGGTCCCCGATTTCCCGATGGAGCCTCTCGAGGAAACTGCGTCCCACTCTGAAGCGTCAAAACGGGATGCGCTTTCCGGTTGAGGCCTCTAGCGGAAACTTCGTCCCGGAATCGGCGCTCAGACTGGGATGCAATTTCTCGATCGAGCCTCTCGGGGAAACTGCATCCCAGAATTCTGGCTCGAAACGGGATATGGTTTCCCCGAGGACCGAAGCAGCCGCCCGCCCCTCGACAAAATGATCCGTTCCCCTCCGTCCCCCAACAAATCAAAACGAAGTTGCGGTGGAATAGTTCCTGTTTTGGGCTTTACCCAGCAAAAACAGGAACTATTTCACCGCAACTGCAAAAGCCCGCGCTGGCAACAAATGTCACCTGCGCGGGCTTGGCGGGCGTTCAAAAAGGCACGTTACAGAGACCCACATCAGTTATGGAATGCCGAGCAGCACCGATGCGCGATGCCCGCTGGCTTACCAAGCAACGAAGCTCGCCGTAGCCTTAGACAATCGGCGCAATGCCGGCAAAGTGCAGATACAGCGAGATAACTGCCACGACAATGACCACTGCTGCGATCAGCTTGTCGTGCAGATGCGGAAGCACCTGCTTGCCGCGGCCGCGCTCGCCCAGAATATAGACGGGGATGGCTGGGGCAAAAAGGATCGTCGTGATCATGACGCCCTGAAGACCCGTCGACCACACAAGGAACAACGTGTAGATAAAACCGAGCGTACCGAAGAAGCGTGCCTTGCCAACGCTTGGCGCATGCGGCCCGTCCAGATGCTCGTTCTTCCAGCCGATCACCATGTAATAGGCAGCCGAACAGACATACGGAACTAAAATCGTGTTGACCGCGCAGCTATAGAAGAACTGGTAGGTGCTCGCCGCCACATACGAAACAATCAAGAAGAGCTGCGTGATGCCGGAGCTTACGAGAACCGTTACCACCGGGGCATCGTGCTTGTTCGTCTTAGCAAACGCCAGCGGGAAGGAGCCCTGACGCGCCGCCTCAAACGGCGTCTCGGATGCAATGATGACGTAGCCCAGCATCGCACCGACCAGCGAGAGAATAACGCCAAGGTTTACGATGGCTGCACCAACCGGACCGATTGCGCACTCAAGAATTCCCGCCATGGAGGGCGTTGCAAGTTGTGCCATCTCCTCGCGCGGCATAATGCCGAGCGACAGCATCGAGATAATCAGATACAGCGTAAACACGGCTGCAAATCCAAGCGCCGTCGAACGACCGACGTCGCGCACATACTTTGCACGGCCCGAAATGACGACAGCGCCTTCGATACCCGTAAAGACCCAGACAAGGGCAATCATGGTCGAGACAACCTGCTCACCAAAACCGGGGCCAGCCGGCTCTCCCCAGAAGTTGTCCATAAAGATATCGACGTTGAACTTACCCAGGAGCACGATACTCAGCACAAAGAGCCCCAGCGGCACCAGCTTCGCCAACGTGACGATCGTGTTGATGCCGGCAGCTTCCTTAACGCCACGAAGCACAAGGGCGGTAAGGAACCACAAAAACACGCTGGCGCAGACGATGGAAAGCAGGTTGTTACCCGCGCCAAACGCAGGGAAGAAATAGCCCAGCGCGCTAAACAGCAAGAGCGCAAAGCTCACGTTGGAAAGACATGCGCTGATCCAGTAGCCCCAGGCGGAGTTGAATCCGATGTAATCGCCAAAACCGGCCGCAGCGTATGCATAGATGCCGCCGGTCAGGTCGGGACGGGCCTGAGACAAACCGTTGAATACCATCATCAGCGCAAAGACGCCAATGAAGCAAATTCCCCACGAAACGATAACCGCGCCGGTATTGGCTCCGCCTGCCGCCATATCGCCGGCAAGAGAAAAGATGCCGCCGCAAATGCTCGCAGTGATGACCATCATGGTCAGACGAAAGAGATCGAGGCCATTAGGGTCGATAATCTCTTCATTTTGAGCTTTAGAGGCCATTGTATGTGCACCCCCTTCATCATGTGATCGAACGAAAGATGGCCCGGACGTCCCGAATCGGGTGCCGGGCCATCGGTCAAGCGATCATCAGACTGTTACAGCTATCGCGTTAGAAGCGCAGCGACAGGCAAGAAAGGCCGCCGTCGACCTTGCGATACTCGGAGGTGTCGACGACGAGCGTCTTGTAGCCCAGATCCTGCACGGCCTTGAGCACGGTCGGATAGCCCTCGGCAACGATGACCGTACCGTTGACCCAGATGCAGTTGGCGCCGTAAGCCTCGTCCTCGGGCACGACGATCTTGTTGTACTGGGCAAAGTCGGGCTTATCGATGAACTCACCAGAGACGAGCATGTTGTTGTCCTCGATATAGTTGACGCCCGTCTTGAGGTGCAGGACCTCCTCCAGCGGAACCTCGGAACCCTCGAGGCCCCAGCCCTCGAGAATCTCGCAGAACTGGCGGATGCCCTCTTCGTTGGTGCGAGCGGAGCGACCGACGTAGAAATGGTCGCCGACCATCATGACGTCGCCGCCGTCGAGCGTGCCCGGAGAAACGATGTGCTTAACATGCTCGTCGTCAAAGAAGCGGCGGACGGCCGGCTCGATCTCATCCTTCTCGCCGTTGCGGCTATCGGCACCGGGGTTGGTAATGATGGCGCCGCAGCGAGTGATAACGGCCGGATCTTCGACGAAGCAGCTGTCGGGATACTGCTCGAGAGCCGGCAGCACCGACACGTCAACGCCGCACTGCTCGAGTGCGTGCTCGTAATCGTAATGCTCCTCGATAGCGCGCTCGTAGATGGGCTGGCCAAGCTCGGGAGCGCTCGTGATGCCATTGCTCAGGGACTTGCCGGGACGACGGATGATGACGTGGCTGAACTTGGTCATGATGATCCTCCTTGGATCTCATAGTACTGAGCGGACTTCCTTGCGTCCGCCTTCCTTCCGATGGCTTTATCTTAGGGTGTCTTTGCTGTTTTGTATATTGTATACAATCCTGAACGGTAGATATTTTTCGGTGAACGTATTTTTGCTTCCTAGGGTCAGGTAGCATGATTTAGCTGGTCGTTCTATAATCAAATTAGCCTATTCAAACCAAACGTATTTAAATTTGAAAATATACAGTTAAGGTATATAAGCTCATGGAAACACTCAGAAGACCCTTGAAGGATCATGTATACGACTATATTTCGAGTCGCATAGACGCCGGCGAGCTTTCGGCCGGCGACCGTGTGAGCGAGCAAGCGATCTGCGATGCCATGGGCGTGTCGCGCACGCCGGTTCGCGAGGCGCTCATCCAGCTGGCAAGCGACGGCTATCTGGACAACCTCCCCCGCCGCGGATTCCGCGTCCGTGGGTTCGATCAGCAAAACGCCGTTGAAGTCTTTGAGATTATGGGGCCGCTCGACGGGCAGGCGGCATACCTTGCCTGCCCCCTCCTGACCGAAGAGGACATCATGCAGCTAAAGTTCTTGGTTGGATCCATGGACCTCGCGATCCAAGGCGGTCTTATCCGAAAGTACGACGACATTCAGCGGGACTTTCACCTTACGTACTTCAACCGCTGCGGCAACGACCGTCTGCGCGACATGATTTCGCAACTCGAGCGTTGCTTTATCAAACGCGATTACGAGACCGTCGATCAGGAGACGGCGTGCAAACTGCTGGGTATAGCCAATGCCGAGCATGCCCACATTCTTGAGCTGTTCGAAGCGCGGGATGCGGCGGCCGTGCGAGACTACGTTCGCGATGTCCATTGGAACACGGAGAACGCCCAGTTCACCGTTTGGTAGGAAAGCAACAAGGGACGACATCGGTCTTAAACCTTGACGCCAGCACCGCCCAAACTGATCCATTTTCCTCCGTCCCCGAGGGATCAGCGACGCCCTTCTGGAAAGCGCATCCCACCATCCGGGCGAATTCCGGGATACCGTTTCCCGATGGGGCCTCTCGGGGAAATTGCGTCCCAGAATTCTGGCTCGAAACGGGATATGGTTTCCCAAACAGGCCTCTTGCGGAAAATGCATCCCGGAATCCCTGCCCGAAACGGGACGCGCTTTCCCAGTCGAGGCCCTACGGGAAACTGCATCCCGGAATCCGCGCCCAAACCGGGACGCAGTTTCCGGGCGGGGCATCAAAAACAAAGTTGCGGTGGAATAGTCCCTGCTTGGGCTGGTTGAGGGCTTAAATAGGAACTATATCACCGCAAGTTATTGAGGGGATGTCCGTCCTCTTACAGATGGCGTTCCAAAAAGCGGAAAGCTAGGCGAATCCAGGGACGGACGGAAACCTGCTTGTCCTCGTTGTCGACCGCGGTATTGGCGTTGCCGAGCGAAAGGCCGTGGCCACCCTGGTCAAAGACGTGCATCTCACATGCAACACCCTCCTCGGCCATGCGCTGCGCGAACGGGTAGACCTGCGCGACCGGCGCCGTCTTATCGTCCGAAACGCCCCACACAAAGGTCGGGGGCATCTGGCGCGAAACGTGCGTGGTAGGGCAAATGTCGATCAGGTGCTCATCGGTCGCCTCGCCGCCCGTCACCATCGACAGATAGTCGTTGAGCAAATCGCGCCCTGTCTTGCCACCCGTCTTGGGCACGCGCAGGTCGATGCGCGGGTCACGCGTCTGCATATCGCGCACATAGGCAAGGTCGAGCAACGGATAGCCCAGCACCACGGCGTCGGGACGAATATCCTCCGGACGAGCCCCGACAAGGCCCGCGAAGGGTCCGGTCTTCCACTGCGTTGCCAACGAGGCGCAGATCATGCCGCCCGCCGAGAAACCCACGATGCACACGCGCTTGGGATCGACATGCCACTCGTCGGCGTTGGCGCGAACGGTAGCGACCATCTTGGCGAGGTCCGCCTGCGGGTGCGGAAAGCTCACGTCGCCCGTGGCGCTCGTCACATAGTTGAGCACAAAGGCCTGGTAGCCGCGGTCCAAAAACGCAAACGCCACCGGGTCCTGCTCGTGCGGAGCGATATGCGTAAACCCGCCTCCGCCGCAGATGATCACCGCGGGGCGGCGGCCATTGGGCTTGTCGGGCAGCGGCTCGGCACCCAGATACGTAAACGTCGCCGGATAATCCTCGGTCGGCTCCTCGCCCCACAGCGCATGGTTCTCAATAATCATAGGTGCTCCCTCCGTGCGATTCGTGCGCACTCGTTTTTCGCACCTTAGCGTACCCCACTTGAGCCCGCGGCGCAGAAACACCCCCGCAATAAGTTGGCCTTCAACTGATATATCACAAAATCGCTGTTCAGAGGTATCGTTGGGCAGCGTAAAATAGGAGCGCTGACCGTGCTGGGAAACACGTACGAAACGTTTCCGGCAAACCACACGCGTGCAACATGCACGCCTGATACGTTGGAGGCATCTATGGGTCTGCTCGATTCGCTCAAGTCCACGTTCACTTCGTCGGGCGAGGCGTCCGTTCCGCCCGCAGCAAGCTTCGCCACCCGCGAAGGCGTCATCTACGCTCCCGTCAACGGCGTGCTCGTCAATCTGAGTGAGGTTCCCGACGAGACCATCGCCTCGGGCATGCTCGGCCAGGGTTACGGCATCGAGCCCATTACCGGCACCATTTACGCCCCCGCCAACGGTCGCATCGGCGCCACCACCGTCACCAATCACTCCATCGGCATGATCACCGAGGACGGCCTGCGCGTGTTCATCCATGTTGGCCTGGGCACCGTGGAAATGAACGGCAAGGGTTTTGCCCGCTTTGTCGAGATGGGTGACACGGTCAAGGCCGGCCAGCCGCTCATCAGCTTCGACCGCAACGCTATCAAGGCCGCCGGTCACGAGGACATCGTGACCGTCATCATCTCTGAGCTCGACCGCCTCAAGAGCATCGACCACGTCGGCGAGTCTGGCACGCTTATCGGCGGCAATCCGCTCGTCAAGCTTGGCGATCCGCTGCTGGTTGCCAAGACCAAGTAGCCGATCATCATCGCATAAAGGCTCAACCACCCGTGCATCTTTGCCGCATCTGTGTTGTTGTTTTTGCCTATGTAGAGGTTCTGAAACGTTTCTATATAGGCAGCTGAGCATCAACGCAGGTGCGGCTTTTGCGTAGCGAAGCATCGCCCCGCGGCATGTTGTTCAACCGCACGAACCCCCTTCCTTTGTCTGCACAGAGCGCTAGACTGCTAGGCCGACATTGGAGGAAAGATCGATGCAAAACACACCCACGGGCGCCGCACATGCCGCGCCTCAACGCAACCAACGCATCGTCGCGCTCGACGGGCTTCGCGCCCTCGCCATCGCCGGCGTCGTCCTATATCACCTTCGCCCCAGCCGCCTGACCGGCGGTTTTTTGGGCGTTACACTCTTCTTTACGCTGAGTGGCTATCTCGCCACCAAAAGCATTATGCGAGCCACGGCACGCGACGGATTCTCGTACCCGCGCTATATCTGCCGCCGCGTTGCGCGCATGATGCCGCCGATCGTCGTGACCATCGCGCTTACCGCCGTCGCCACCTACATCGCGGCCCCGAGCCTACTCCCCAAGGTGCAGCAGGACGCCCTGCCATCGGCACTCTTTTTGAGCAACTGGTTCTACATCTTCCGCAACGTCTCGTATTTCGCCGCCGCGGGGCTCCCCTCGCCGCTCACGCACCTGTGGTTCTGCGCTGTCACTATGCAGTTCTATCTGGTATGGCCGGTCATCCTTATGGCGCTGTGCAGCAAAACCAGGTCTCGCAACACCGCCATCGGCATCACGATCGCATTCGCGCTTGTATCGACGGCAGCCATGGTCCTCATGTTTAATCCCACCGCCGACACATCGCGCGTCTACTACGGAACCGACGCCCGTGCCGCCGAGCTTCTATGCGGAGCCTTAGCCGCCATCGCCGCGCCGCGTCTGCGCGAGATGCTGAGCGGTGACATCCATACCCCCGGCGCCAACAAGGGCATCTCAAAGGTCAACGCGATTTCTATCGCGTGGCTCGTTGCCGTTATAGCCGGCGCACTCATGCTGACCGGAGAGAGCGCCTGGCTCTACCGCGGCGGCTTTTTGCTGCTTGCCCTCGTCACCGGACTCCTCATTATCTGCGTGCAGAATACGGAGTGCATCGTGCGTCGCCTGTTGTCGGTCAAGCCGCTCGTCTGGCTGGGTCAGCGCTCATTCTCGGTCTATCTGGTGCACTATCCCCTACTGCTTCTTATGAACCCCGCAACCCGCACTACCCGCATCGCCTGGTGGGAACAGGTATTACAGCTTGTACTGATCCTTGCGGTAGCCGAGGTTTTCTATCGCCTCGTCGAACGCCCTTGGTCCCACAAGCCGGCCCAACAGGACAGCACGGCAAGAAAGCACGTCCTCGCGCCCGCCATGGTGCTCCCCGCGCTTGGCGCCGCATGCGTCGCCGCACTTGCCTTCGCGCCGCTTGACTGGGCAGGCATCGCCACTGCCCGCGCCGAGCAGCTCCGTCCCGAGCTTACCCAGAACGCGGCCTCGTCCCAGGACAACGGAGTCAACAACAAGGGCGCCGAGCCCGCATCCGGTAAAGATACCCAACCCAGCGACACCGCATCCGATGACGCCACCAAGCAAAAACCCAAAGAAGGGCCTATCGCCGAAAAGGTCCCCAAGAACTTGGACTGGAAGAGCTTTACCTACGACGAGGCAACCGGAACCTGCGACGCCCGCGTGCTCATGATCGGCGACTCGGTCACTGCGGGCGCACAGTCCGGTATTCAGGCGGTGCTTCCCAACGCGTACATCGACGGCGTGGTGAGCCGCCAGTTCTACACCTTCCAGGATGTCTATGCACAGGACAGTGCCAACTACGATCCAAGCGTGGTCATCTGCGCGCTTGGCACCAACGGCCTCATCCGCGACCCCCAGCAGGTGCAGGACGTGATTAATGCCGTGGGCGGCAAGCCCATCTACTTTGTGACCGTGCGCGTACCGCTCGAACTACAGGACCGCAATAACCAGACGATTCGTGACGTCTGTGCCCAAAACGACAACGCCGGCGTTATCGACTGGAACGGTGCCTCGGAGGGCCACAGCGAATACCTTGTCGACGACGGCACACACCTCACCCAGGCGGGAATCGACACCTACGCCGTCCTCATACGCCAAGCCATCTGCGGGCACTAGGCACCGCAAAATCGGCGCTTGCGCGGTGCCCACGTTGCGCCCATACATCACACCTGACGTTTTGCTACGCCCCCACTCGCGGGTTAGAATGGTTAACTGTTTGGAAATAATCCGTACAACCGTTATGGGAGGATACGTGAACCGCACCAAAATCGCGCAGCTCTATACGCACGCCGAGTCGCTCGGTGGCCAGACCGTCACCGTTGCCGGCTGGGTCAAATCCGTCCGCGACATGAAGAACTTTGGCTTCGTTACACTCAACGACGGCAGCTGCTTCCGCGACCTGCAGGTCGTCATGAACCGCGAGGCACTCGACAACTACGACGAGATCGCCCACCAAAACGTCTCGGCCGCACTCATTTGCACCGGCACCGTCAAGCTGACCCCCGATGCGCCCCAGCCCTTCGAGCTTTCTGCCACCTCCATCGAGGTCGAGGGCGTCAGCGCCCCGGATTACCCGCTGCAGAAGAAGCGCGCAACCGTCGAGTTCCTGCGCACCCAGCAGCACCTGCGCCCGCGCACCAACCTGTTCCGCGCCGTGTTCCGCATCCGCTCTGTCGCGGCTGCCGCCATCCACCGCTTCTTCCAGGAGCAGGGCTTTGTCTACGTCAACACCCCCATCATCACCACGAGTGACTGCGAGGGCGCCGGCGAGATGTTCCGCGTGACCACGCTCGACCCCCAAAACCCGCCCCTCACCGAGTCCGGCGAGGTTGACTGGAGCCAGGACTTCTTTGGCAAGCATGCGAGCCTCACCGTTTCCGGCCAGCTCAATGCCGAGAACTTTGCCATGGCCTTTGGCGACGTGTACACCTTTGGCCCCACCTTCCGCGCCGAAAACTCCAACACCACGCGCCATGCCGCCGAGTTTTGGATGATCGAGCCTGAAATGGCCTTCGCCGACCTCAACGACTACATGGACAACGCCGAGGCCATGCTCAAGTATGTCCTCAAGGACGTCATGGCAACCTGCCCCGACGAGCTCAATATGCTCAACAAGTTTGTGGACAAGGGTCTGCTTGAGCGCCTGAACCATGTCGCCAACTCCGACTTTGCCCGCGTCACCTATACCGAGGCCGTCGAAATCCTGGAGCAGGCCGTCGCCGCCGGTCACAAGTTTGACTATCCCGTGAGCTGGGGCATCGACCTGCAAACCGAGCACGAGCGTTTCCTGACCGAGGAGCACTTTAAGCGCCCGACCTTCGTAACCGACTACCCGGCCGAGATCAAGGCGTTCTACATGCGCATGAACGAGGACGGCAAGACCGTCGCCGCCGCCGACTGCCTGGTTCCCGGCATCGGCGAGATTATCGGCGGCTCCCAGCGCGAGGAGCGCCTGGATCTGCTCGAGGCCCGCATCAAGGACCTGGGTATGAATCCCGAGCAGTACAAGTACTACCTTGACCTGCGCCGCTACGGTTCCTGCAAGCACGCCGGTTACGGTCTGGGCTTCGAGCGCTTGGTGATGTACCTCACCGGCGTGGGCAACATCCGCGACGTCCTGCCGCACCCGCGCACCGTGGGCAACGCTGACTTCTAATCATCGGGCACTAGCTCGCGTCGCCACGTGCAACACTCATCGCACAAGCGCCTCTCGGCAAGCCGAGGGGCGCTTTTTTCAACAGCATCCGTCAAGCTTTTGGCAAGGTTTTGGTCAGTTAGGCAGGGTTGTTGAAAATTCGACCCGCCGTTTGCCGGCAACCATCGACCGCCCAAGGCGCCACGTGTCCTTGGCCAGGCTCCGCGCCCTAGGCTCTGATCTGCCATCGCCAAAAAAGGAAAGGACGTGGGCACTATGACCGAAGCCGTTGTTGAAAACTACGAGACCACGACCAGGGGCTCCGCCTCGATGGCAGCCTATCGCGCCGTACGCATCCTGCAGCTTTTGAGCGAGAACACCGGCGAGGACAAGGCGCTGCTTTCCGACGAGCTGGTCGAGCTCCTCGCCCATCCCGACGACCCCGCCCGCATGCCCATCTCGGCGGCACGCCGCAGCATCTATACCTCGATATCCGCACTTCGTCACGCAGGATACGAAATCGACTATAAACGCGGCGTGGGCTATCGGCTCCTCACCCGCCCGCTTGCTGACGAGGAGATCATACGGCTCCATGGCATGGTCATGCGCAACCGATCGACGCCCATAGCCATTCGAAAGAGCATGGCACAGCACCTGGTCGCCATGGCGAGCGCCGATGTTCGCGGCTATCTCGATATGCCCGAACCGGCACCGGCCGCCAACGACGCGCCCGTCAAGACAACGCGTCCGCGCGCCAATCGTATCGACACGTGCGAGCTCGTCGAACAGGCTATCGACCATGGAACAACTGTCAGCTTTGATATCTCAAACGTCCTGACCCGAGGCGAAACCGAGGTGGTGCGGATGACGGTCCGGCCCTTTGCCATCAGGCAACGCGATGGCGTCTCGTATCTGCTGGGAACGGTCTACGACACCCGAGGCGCCGATGACACCCTGCGCACCGTTGAGGTCAGCCGCATGAGAAACGTCAGCACGCGTTTGCTCGACGGCAAGAAACTCTTTGCCGCGCTAGATGAAGAAGACAGTCCCGCGCCCGCAGCGTAAGCCCCGTTGCCGTCCGTCGTTCCTCAGCACCGCCCATCCGGTTCAGTATTAAAAAACCCGCCAGGTTATTGTAAAAATGGACATCGGCGTTACTATAGTCCCACTTGCACTTTTTCCTAGTGCAGTGTTTCCAGCCATTTTTATACTGGGGGTAATGATATGAAGGACATCACCATCAGCCGCAGGAGCCTTCTTGTCTCCGCTGGCCTGCTCGCGCTCGCTCCGCTCGCCGGATGCGGCGGCAACTCTGGTTCTGGCTCCGCTGCCGCCGGTTCCGACTACACCATCGGCGTTCTGCAGCTCACCGAGCACTCCGCGCTCGATGCCGCCAACGACGGCTTCGTCAAGGCCGTCAAGAAGAGCGGTCTCAAGGTCAAGATCGACCAGAAGAACGCCCAGAACGACCAGTCCACGTGTAAGTCCATTGCCGACAAGTTCGTAGGCGACGGCGTCAACCTGATCTATGCCATCGCTACGCCCGCCGCGCAGTCTGCCGCCGGCGCCACCGCTGATATCCCCATCGTTGGCTGCGCCATCACCGACTACGCCGCTTCCGGCCTGGTCCAGGACAACGACAAGCCCGGCACCAACGTCACGGGCGCTTCCGACCTCACCCCGGTCGCCGAGCAGCTCGAGATGATGCAAAAGGTCCTGCCCGACGTTAAGAAAGTCGGCCTGCTCTACTGCACCGCCGAGTCCAACTCCGACGTCCAGATCAAGGCCGCCAAGAAGGAACTCGACAAGCTGGGCCTCGAGTACACTGACTTCACCGTCTCGAGCTCCAACGAGATTCAGTCCGTCGTCGAGTCTGCCGTGGGCAAGGTCGACGCGCTGTACTCCCCCACCGACAACACCATCGCCGCGGGTGCCTCGCAGGTCGGCCAGATCTGCAAGGAGAACAAGCTCCCCTTCGTGACTGGCGAGGAGGGCATGTGCAAGGCCGGCGGTCTGTTCACCCTCTCCATCAACTATGAGGACCTGGGCTACGCTGCAGGCGAGATGGCCGTCAAGATCTTGAAGGGCGAGGCCAAGCCCGAGGATATGCCGATTGAGCAACTCTCGAGCAAGGACCTGGTCGTCGTCAAAAACGACGAGATGGCCGAGGCTCTGGGTATCGACCTTTCCGCTCTGGACGCGTAGCGCCATGCGCGGTAACGCGTCTAGGGCCCGCACGCGCGCCACTACTGCGTTATTCAATATCTGAGTCATTGGGGCGAACGCTAAAGACCGGCGTTCGCCCTGCTTGTTTCAGGTAAAACAAAACGTCTGTCCACCGCTCTTTTATGCATTGGTACCGCTATTATGGAAAATCACGTGTCCACCCTATCCTAGGAGGTATGAAGCATGCTCATTGCATTGCAGGGCGCCGTTTCGCAGGGCGTCCTCTGGGGCATCATGGTGCTCGGCGTGTTTATCACGTTCCGCCTGCTCGACATCCCCGATATGACCTGCGACGGCAGCTTTGCCCTCGGCGGCTGTGTTTGCGCCGTGCTCATCGTCAATAACAACGTCGACCCGCTGCTCGCCGTGCTGGCCGGCATGTGCGCCGGCGCCATCGCGGGCGCGGTCACGGGCATCTTGACCACCGTTTTTGAGATTCCTGCAATCCTCGCCGGAATCCTTACGCAGATCAGTCTGTGGTCCATCAACCTGCGCATCATGGGCAAATCCAACACGCCCATCCTTGCCAAGGGCACCATCTTCTCATCCGTCAGCCACATGACGGGCCTGCCGCAGTCCACCGTTGCCATCATCCTGGGCATTGTGCTGGCCGTGGCCATCGTCGCCATCCTGTACTGGTTCTTTGGCACCGAGATCGGCTCGGCGCTGCGTGCCACCGGCAACAACGAGTACATGATCCGCGCCCTGGGCGTCAACACCAACTCCACCAAGATGATTGCCCTCGTGCTCTCCAACGCCCTTATCGGCCTTTCGGGTGCGCTCATCTGCCAGAGCCAGAAGTACGCTGACATTGGCATGGGCACCGGCGCCATCGTTATCGGTCTTGCCGCCATTGTTATCGGCGAGGTGCTCGGCCGCCTGCTGCCCGGCGGTCTGACGCAGTTTAGCGTCCGCCTGGCCTCCGCCGTCTTTGGCTCTGTGGTGTACTTCCTCATTCGCGCCATCGTGTTGCAGCTGGGCATGGACGCCAACGACATGAAGCTGCTCTCCGCCGTAATCGTTGCCGTGGCCCTGTGCGTGCCCGTGGTTTGGGAGCGTTATAAGCTCCGCAGCTCCTACACGAGGGGAGATGAGGCAGATGCTTAAGCTCTCGCACGTCAAAAAGACCTTTAACAAGGGCACCGTCACCGAGAAGCGCGCACTCACCGGCGTCGACCTCACCCTTAACGACGGCGACTTTGTAACCGTGATTGGCGGCAACGGCGCCGGCAAGTCCACGCTGCTCAATATGATCGCCGGCGTGTATCCGCTCGATTCGGGCGTTATTGAGCTCGACGCCAACGATATCTCGCGTCTGAGCGAGTCGCAGCGCGCCAAGTACCTGGGCCGTGTTTTCCAGGACCCCATGCGCGGCACTGCAGCCGACATGCAGATCGCCGAGAATCTAGCCCTCGCCAAGCGCCGCGGCCAGCGTCGAGGTCTTTCGTGGGGCGTCACCAAGGCCGAAAAGGACGAGTACGTTGAGCTGCTCAAGCGTCTGGACCTTGGTCTGGATACGCGCCTTAACGCTAAGGTCGGCCTGCTCTCGGGCGGCCAGCGCCAGGCACTCACCCTGCTGATGGCCACGCTCACCAAGCCGCGCCTGTTGCTGCTCGACGAGCACACGGCGGCCCTCGACCCCAAGACGGCATCAAAGGTGCTCAACCTGACCGAGGAGATCGTCGACGAGAACCACCTGACCACGCTCATGGTAACGCATAACATGAACGACGCCATCCGTCTGGGCAACCGTCTGATCATGATGCACGAGGGCCATGTGATCTACGACGTGGCAGGCGACGAAAAGAAGTCGCTCACCGTGGCCGACCTGCTGCAGAAGTTTGAGGAGGTCTCGGGCGGCGAGCTCGCCAACGACCGTATGCTACTGAGCTAAAACCTGCCAAAAAGGGACAGGTTTATTTTGGTAGGTTTTATCTCGGCAAACGTCAAAACCGCCGCAAAGGAGCAGATACCTTTGCGGCGGTTTTCGCTAACCCCCATATCGAGCACAGAAGCCCGTCCGAATTTGAACTGCCTCCCATTTCTTGGACATGAGAAATGGGAGGCTTTCTTTATGCGCG
>CABPCW010000008.1 GCA_902406155.1 uncultured Collinsella sp. | reverse complement strand
GTCCATCCTCGCAGTATCCGGTTCTCAAGGTGCACGCCTGGCGGCTGATCCGGTCTCACCGGGCCGCGCGGCAAGGAGATATATTGCCAGACCGGAGGGGCCCCGGGGGCGGGAATCGCGCACTCCATATTTTGTTCACAAATGAATAGAACCCTCAGTTGCTTCACTGAGGCCGCATTCGAAGCAGCAGCTTCTGATATTGGCGATGACCAGCTGGTTTATAGGTGTTAAGGCATCGGTCATCTCTGGAGCGCCACTTTACTCCAAAAGCATGAGCTATTTGTTTCCCGTCGGTAAAAGGCGGGTTTTGTTCGCCAAGCGTTCTTATATATAGAGAAGTTCGGGTTCGAACCCGTGCACCGTCAACTAAAAAGCGACCAGCCGGAGCCGATCGCTTTCTATTCTATGCTGGAGCATCCAGAGGGTGCTTCCGAACTCATTTTCTCGCTGCCATTCATGCTTTCGAAGCATCTTTCTGCAGCCCTCGTTGTCTATCCTCGCATCTCTCAGGTCTTCCTGAAATTCACAAGCAGTCTTAGGGTCAATTTGTTTCTGCTTTCAGAGACTTGTTTGAGAGTTTTTAAAGACAGTTCAAAACAATAAGTGAGACACCATAAAGCAGAGCAAGATGTGCCGGATAGAAAATGTAGAAGAAGTATTTCAGCCTCAGCCCTCGCTTGCCATTATAAAAATTGATAAGCAGCAACGAAACAACCGCGGCAGCAACATCAGGATTAAGTACATTAGCCGCAGCAAGCTCAAATCCGCCGCCAACTATATGGCATGACGAAAGGAGCACTGCGCATACTGCAGCAAAGAACATCTTGCCCTTGCTGTCGTGGAATAAATAGAATGCAGCCACAAGCAGAATGCCATACACACCGCCATCTAGTTTAGTGTATTCAGCTGCCAGTGCTGTCAAAACAATCAGAGCAATTTCTGCGATGCATCTCTTCCATTTTGAAAGGCTTCGTATCTTTTCCAGAATAATCAAAAAGACCAAGGAAAGCAGGAGCTCACACATAACATTTTGTTGCCGAAGGTCGAATAGTTGCCCGGTTTGAACGAAATCGTATATGGGCTCCGCAATGATTGCGAAGACAAGCATATTTCGCAGGTACTTCTTTATGTCATGAGTATGCAAAAATCCCTCAACTATCAAAAAGCAAAATAAGGGAAATGCAATTCTGCCAAGAACATGAAGCACATCCGAAGCCTCGCTTAGAATCGCCCACTGTTCGTCTGATATCTGACTGTACGATGCGTGAGTCATGATTCCATTGGTCAGGACGATCCTGCTTACATGATCGAGAACCATCGAAATGGCTGCTATTATCTTTAATGTGCTGCCGCTAATTCCGTATCTATTTGTTTTCATTTCGTATTCCTTACTTTGGGTGGGCCGTCAGGGGTTCAGCCTGCTCCGCAGGCGGCCGCTGCGGCGCTTTCGCGCCTTGCGCGCTGCGCTGGCAAACGCTCACGCGTTTACTCAGCTCCGCGCCCCGACGGGTTCGAACCCGTGGCGCGGCAACAAAAAAGCGGCCGGCGTCCACCAGTCGCTTTTCTATTCTATGGTGGGCCGTCAGGGGTTCGAACCCTGGACCTTGGGATTAAAAGCGAAATCCCGTTTGCTTTGGGTCTTGAGCAGTGATACCGTACACCCACTCTGACCTGCGGTTTCGTTCGACTAGACGGACTGCGCGGCCTGAGCGGGTTTATTCAACACGGGTACTCCGCGCGGTACGCAGCGGGTACACACCGCGATTGTGGGGTATCGATGAAGCCAAAGCGCTACTACACCTCCTCCTGCCTTCTGCCATATCGCAACGGCGGATGGCGCGGACGGCTCAAGTTTAAGAAGCAGGACGGCACATATGGGCAGGTCAGCAAGGTCATGGCTTCTAAATCGAAGCGGGCAGCCCAGGCTGAGCTGAGGGAGTGGCGCGAGCAGATGGAGGATCTTGCGCAGAAGAAGCTCAAGCTCGGCAGCATGGCACATAAGACCGTAAAGGACCTGCTAGACGGCTATATCGACATGCTCAGCGCATCCGGCTCGATTGAGTCCTCGACCGTCTACGACTACCGCGGTGCCGCGCGACTCGTTGAGCGCCGAATCGGCGGCATCGAATTCGACTCGTTAGACGTAACCGCAGCTCAGAACTGGATTAACTGGGCCGTTGAGGAGGGCTACAAGCCGTCCACCATTCGCAAGAGTGTGACGCTGCTCAAGGCCGCATACCGCGATGCTGTTGGCAGACTCCGCGTGATCGACTACTCCCCCGTAGACTGCGTGCGTGTGCCTAAAGCCCGCCACCGTGAGCCTAACGCGCTGGACGAGCGCGAGCGAGGACGCCTGCTCACGTTCCTCTCCATCGCGCGAGACTGCCCTGAGAACGTCGGCATCTACCTCGCCCTGCTTACGGGCATGCGGCGCGGCGAGCTTCTTGCGCTACGGTGGCGTAACGTTGACTTCGACCAGAAGATGCTGCACGTCAAGGCATCTATCGGCTTTGGGGAGAACGGACACTACGAGAAAGAGCCGAAAAACGGCGGAAGTCGCAGGAGCATTCCCATACCCGATGAAGTCGCGGGGATCCTTACTCGCCGCCTGACCGCCGCGCGAGCCGAGTGCTTTAAGGCGGGCGTGCCGTTCGAGCAGTCGATGTTCGTGTTGGGCGGTCCTGACGGAGAGTTCATGGCCCCTGAGCGCCTGTCGCGTCACTGGGCCGTCACGGTTCGACAGCTGGGGCTGGTGGGCTCGGAGGGCGAGCCGCCCAAGTTCCACGACCTGCGCCACACGTTCGCTACCGCGGCGATCCTCGCAGGGACGGATATCAAGTCCGTATCCTCACTCCTGGGACACGCCAACGCCGCCATGACGCTGAACATCTACACGGGCGTAAACGCCCAGGCGAAGCGAACGGCAATGGATGCTGTGGCGGCAACGATGACGGCGACACCGCCCACGGCTGAAATCCTGGAACTGCGGGCGAGCGGTGAATAGGCCCCCGCGGTCCTCAGATACCGATTTTCGGCCCGTAAATACAGCGGCCGCCCATCGGGCTCCGACCGCTTTTTTCAGAGCCGCAAATCGGCTCTAATTCAGACAAAAGACAAGCTAGACAGCTGTTTTCTTTTAAGACCATTCGGACTATCGGGACAATGAAACGGAGGTGAACCATGCTCGAATTCAGGATAAGCGGCGAAACCGCTGAGGTCGACTGCTTGGCAGACCAGCTGGAAAGGGCAGGCTATGTCGTCAGGCGCTCGAAGCCCTATCGCAACAGAGATGAGGAAGGCTGTCGGGTTTATCTCGAACTGGACGAGGATAAGGTCATGGGCTGGATGCTTGCCAACCTTGAAAAAGCATCCCTAGACGATCCCTCATAAGGCCCGCCTTTCGGCGAAGGCGAAAGGCGGGCCCGAGCACGGAAACCCACCGTTTTGAGCGGGACATACGAAGTCGGGCGAAATGGCCGTAAGGGTAGTTTTTCGAAATACGCAAGAGTCGTACGCTGCCGTACAAAACTGCGTTTTGCCCGTCCGCGTACACGCCGAAACCTACGGTTCGGCGCTTGTTAGGGCTCTGCCCTAAAACCCGGCGCTCCGCGGGGCGAAACCCACGTTCTCGAAAGCGTGGTCAGGTAGAGCGGAATACCCTGCCGCTCGAAATTGTCACCGTTTGTCACCCTGTGGCACCAAATCGGTCCGCACGGAGTCAACGACCGTCATAGCCTTGTTTTAGCGGCAAAAGCCGTCCAGTCTTTATCGGCCCCGAGCAGGCCAGAAAGGAACCAATCATGCATAAATCTGAAGAAGCCATTTTGGAGCGGTTTCGAGCGGGCGAATACGACACCCTCCCGCTTCTCATCACGCCGACCACGGCAGAAGCTGCAATCGGTATCAGTTCAAAACACCTGCTAAGGATGGCTGATCGTGGTGAGATTCGAGCCGTCCAAATCGGCCGGCGCTGGAAACTCAACCGCGATGACCTGCTTGCGGTCTGCGGGTTGCGGGACAAGGGCGCGGCCTAATGGGGCGCACGATTAGTGATGATGAGGCCATCAAGGCCGCATGGAATGTGCAGCTACCGCTCATGCGCATTAACCTGCCAATAACGACCGCAAACGAATTCAGGCGCTTACATACTGCTCGCGGCAGCCGTGCATTCGCCGATATGGGTGTCTGGCTCGCGCTGTGCTCGCTCGCATCAACGGCTAGGGGACACGTGCTGAAACTCGATTACGCGATGCTGGCCAAGCAACTTTATGGGACGCACGGCCAATCGACTGTCGCAGCCGAGCATGTTAACGCACTGATTGCAGCGGGGCTCGCGGCCTCAACCGAAGACGAATGGCTCTACCTGCCCGCTGTCGATGACGCGATGATTAGGCATGGAAAGATGATTGTCGGTGGCACCCGTGGCGGGCGGCCTAAGAAGAAACGGAGGAGATGACAGTGACGGATGATCCTCCGAAAAAAGAAGTGCCGTTGGAATCATCACTTCCAACGGCACCAAGCATCACTCAGGATGCGATTAGCATTGAGAATACTATATCACGTGAACGGTTCGCACAGCTCAGCGGCGTTGAACCGCCACAAATCTGCGCTGCTGCAACGGAAGCCGAGGAAGCCGCCAAATCGCGGCTATGTGACGACAAAAGTGATCGATGGCTATATCTCGCCGCGAGGGGCAAGCTTGAGCTTCAGTTGCTATTAGAAATACGACGATATGAGCGCATCGGCTCACGCAAGGGCTATAAGGTTTGTGGTTTGAAGAAAACCGACATCGAACTGGCCGAATTCTTTAACGCGGCGCGGCCGAGCGTCTGCAAAGCGCGAAAGGCGTTGAAATCAAGGCATCTCATCGACTCGGTTGACGGCATACTGCAACTCCGATATGCAGCCATCCTCGATGCCGCCAAGTCTATGGGATGGAGCGACTAGGCAGCCGTCCCGCATCTATTGCGGGACGGCTTTTCAGTGTTCAAAAGGGCGGGTTTAAGTGTAACGTGAGGTTACACCAGCATGTAACGTGACGTTACATCTTCTGTAACTTGAAGTTACACTTCCTGTAACGTGAGGTTACACATGTGTAACTTGAGGTTACATTTAACCCACCCTTCAAAGGGGGGCATTCAAGCGTCTCGAACCGCAGGTAGAAGCGCCGCAGGTGTAACGTCAAGTTACATTCCATTTATATATAAATAAATAAGTAATAGATATAGGGCTTCGGTGCATCAACGACCGCTCATTACGCCACACCGGCATACCCGCGCTTAAGGCTCGCGTTCAACGCCCTTCCGACAGCCTGGGGCTACCCAAGGAGCCCCTACGGCTATCGAAAGCGCGCAGAACGCTCGCCCTCTGCTCGAGCCGTCTCCCGCCCCCTTCGGACGGATGGACGGACGAATCAGCAACGATCAATCCGTCCGACCATCGGGACGCTATGGCCCCCTACAGACAGGCCGGAATTGTGGAATCCACGTGTTTTGAGGGGTACCGTTTTGGGTACTCGAAGGGTACACAAAGAAAAAGGTCAGAGACGACACCGTCTCTGACCTGCGTAAACTATGGTGGGCCGTCAGGGGTTCGAACCCTGGACCTTGGGATTAAAAGTCCCCTGCTCTGCCAGCTGAGCTAACGGCCCGCGGGTGGCATTGTACCACGGTCTGGGACTATTCCCAACTCCATTGGCCGTTCTGGAAAATCACAACTTCACGTCCATCAGGCGTAATGCCCGTAATATCGATGTCGTCCGTACCGATCATAAAATCGACGTGCGTGCTCGAGACGTTAACTCCATGCTCCAGGAGCTCCTCCTTGGACATGTCATACCCACCCTCGATACATTCGGGGAAACCGACACCTAGCGCGAGATGGCAACTAGCGTTCTCGTCATAGAGCGTATCGTAGAACAGAACGCCACTTTCGCGAATCGGCGTGTTCTTGGAGATGAGCGCGACCTCGCCCAGACGAGCGGCGCCTTCGTCGGTGTCAATGATGCTCGCAAGCGTCGCCTTGCCCACGCGGGCATCGTAGTCCACTACGCGGCCGGCCTCGAACTTAATCCAAAAATCATCAACCTTGTTACCGTGGTGAATGAGCGGCATGGCCGAGTACACGATACCGTCGGCGCGCATACGATCAGGCGAGGTGAAGACTTCCTCGGTGGGAATGTTGGGGAAGAATGGGTGCCCATCGGGCGTCTCGCCCTTGCCGCCGGCCCACTCGTGACCCTTCGTCATGCCAATCGTCAGATCGGTTCCATTTGCCGCGGTGTAATGCAGGCGGTCAAAACGATTGTCGTTCAGGAAACGCAGGTTCTTTTCGAACGCCGCGTCATGAAGTTCCCAGTCGCTCTCCGGGTCCTGGCCATCGGCACGAGCGGTGTGTAGAATCGCATTCCATAGCTTATAGATCGCAACCTCATCCGCATCGCCCGAGAACACCTCGCGAGCCCAGGCAACGACCGGCGCGCCGGCGATGCACCACGGGTTGATGTTGTAGTCCAGTCCGCGGCGGAAGACCTTGCACTGCGTGTTCCTTGCCTTAGAAGCTGCAGCAGGCTTAGCGGGATCGATGCCCTTAAGAGCGGCAGGGTCCGCACCCTCGATAAAGATAAAGCAGGCACCATCCTGGGCCAGTGAATCAAGCTGCAGGCGCTTCCACTCGGGCGTCTGCTCAAAATAGCTTTTCTCGACATGCTCGTACGTGAGCCTCGTCACGGCGTCATCGGCCCAAATAACCGTCACGTGACCGGCACCGGAGGCATAGGCCTCCGCGACCACCACGCGCGCAAACGGCGCGCACTCGACCGGAGACTGAACGACAACCTCCTGACCGGGCTTGACGTTTACGCCCTTGCGGACAACCAGGCGCGCATAGTTTTTAATCTTGGGCTCTAGGGCCTTCATGCCCTCCAGAACCTCTTCGACCGTCAGGGCAGCTCGAATCATGTGCCACTCCATCTATCTATAGAACAGTAAAAAGGCGCGCCGCAAAAACGACGCGCCTTATATCTTAGCGATAAGTATGCATGCAAACGCTACTTCTTCTTGGAGTCCTTCTTGTCCTCCTCGGCAGCCGAGCGCTCGATAAGGGCGTTGAGCTTGTTCTCGGACATGCCCTCGGCCTGCGTGCGGTACATGTTGCGCAGGGGACGAATACGAACGAAGTCGTAGATGAAGTCACCCAAAATGACGACGTAGGACAAAACAATGCCGACCATCTGGACAGGGCTGGACACCATGCCAGCGGGAGCGAAGTACAGCGAAGCCCAAATGGCCACGACGAGCACCATGCCGATAGTGAGCACGGCCCACCAGATGCGGCGGCGCTTGGTGTAGTCCTCATCCTGCTTGAGAAGGATATTCGACACCGTGTAGATGCGATCCTCCTTGGCGCGCTGCTTAGCCTTGCGGGCGCGCTTCTCCTCTTTAGAGAGGCCCTCGAGGTTCTCGCCCTTCTCGAGCTCTTTGCGGCGTGCCTTAGACGAAGCCGGCACGACGCGGACAGAGCTCGCTGCCTGACGGGCGGGCTTGGCGGATGCAGCGGACTTGCGCGCAACCCCGGTAACCTCGTGGGATTGCGTGCGCTTGTTCGTGGCGCTACGGGTACTCACTTATGCGTTCTCCTTCATGCTTGTGAACTGGGAGCCCGTGATGATCTGGAAGGCCTCGCGATAGCGCTCGGACGTGCCATCGATGACCTCGGCGGGCAGATGCGGGGTCTCCCCCGTCATATCCCAGTTGGCTTTGAGCCAATTGCGGACGAATTGCTTGTCGTAGCTGGGCTGAATCTTGCCCTCCTCGTAGCTGGCGGCAGGCCAGAAACGGCTGGAGTCGGGCGTGAGGCACTCGTCGATCAGCGTAACCTTGCCATCGATGACACCGAACTCGAACTTGGTGTCGGCAATGATGATGCCACGGGTCGCTGCATACTCGGCGGCAGCCTTGTAGATCTTGAGGGAAAGGTCGCGAATCTGCGTGGCGATGTCCTCGCCCACGATCTCGCAGCAACGCTCGAACGAGATGTTCTCGTCGTGGTCACCGATCTCGGCCTTCGTGGACGGCGTGAACAGCGGCTCGGGAAGCTTGGAAGCCTCGGTCAGGCCCTCAGGCAGCTGGATGCCGCAGACGGTGCCGTTCTCGTCGTAGGTCTTCTTGCCCGAACCGGTCAGATAGCCGCGGACGATGCACTCGATAGGAATCGTCTGGGCCTTCTTAACCAGCATGGCGCGGCCGGCGAGGTAGTCACGATACTCAGCAAACTCCTCGGGGAAATCCGCCGGGTCGATGGAAACGAGGTGGTTGGGAACGATGCCGGCAAACTTATCGAACCAGAATGCCGAGATGCGGTTGAGCACCTCTCCCTTAAACGGAATCTCGTCGGGAAGAATGAAGTCGAACGCAGAAATGCGGTCGGTGGCGACCATCAGCAGGTTTTCACCGGCATCGTAGATATCACGAACCTTGCCACGGGAATCCGGACGACGCTCCATCGTTGTCACGTGAGTCACTCCTTACCAAAATACGACAGTAATGCGGGTTCTTTCCCGCACGTTTTCGCAAACTCGGAGCGGCAGGGACGAAACCCCTCCTTCACCGAATAGCGAAAAGCTAGTGCTCCATTGTAGTAGATGCCGCGTCCGCCGTGTGCTCGCGAGGCAGATGAATCGTAAAAGTCGTACCCTTTCCAAGCTCCGACTCCACGGATATGTAGCCGTGATGGCGCTCGACGATCTGTTTAGTCACGGCGAGGCCCACGCCCAGACCGCCCGCCTCACGGGCACGGCTGGCATCGGCGCGCCAAAAACGGCCGAAGATGCGCGACAAGTCATCCTTGGCAATACCGATGCCGGTATCAGAAACGGCAATGCTGACGTGTTTGCGGTCACTGAGCACCGACACCACGACCCAACCGCCCTCGGGGGTGTAGCGCATGGCGTTGCTCATGAGATTGATGACGCATTGTGTGATCATGTCGGGATCGGCTTCGACGACATCGTCGTGACCTTGGGTCTCGTCAGCAAAGCGCAAGCGCAGATCGCGGTCGACAAACAGGCGCTCCTGGGCATTGACGATGGAACGCACGAAAGGAACCATGTCCACCGGCTCAAGGTTGAGCGGAGCCGTGCTGTTTTCCATGCGCGACAGGTCGAGCATCTGCTGCACCAGACGAGCCAGGCGACGCGTCTCGGAAGCAACAGTCTCCAAGTGCTCATCGTCGGTAGGATATACGCCATCCTGCATGGCCTCGACCGTTGCGAGCATGGCCATAAGCGGAGTACGAAGTTCGTGAGCCACGTCCGAGGTCAAACGTTTCTCGTGTTTCATATCCTTCTCGAGCGAAGTGGCCATCTCATCGAACGTCTCGCCCAGTTGATCGATCTCGTCATCGCCGCGCAAGCCCGTACGAGCAGACAGATCGCCATCGCGAATTTGCTTGGCCGTGCTGGTAATACGGTGAATCGGCTTGGTGAGCATGCGCGACACGAGTGATCCGATAACGACCGAAATGCAAACTGCAACAACCGCAGCAAGGGCCATGGCGTTAAAGGTCTTCTCCCTAAACGCAGAATCTGCCTTGGTGAGCAAGGCATCGGAGCCGATGGCCCACAGCTTTACTTGTCCGACATGCTCGCCGGAAGACGTTATGATTTCGACGTTTGCAACGCTATCGGAGCCGGTGGGAGCCGACGAGACCGGACTATGCGATGCTTTTTTCCCGCTCGAGCTGCTCGACGGCGATTCGTTCTCGCGCACATCGGCGGTCGCGCTTGCCGAAGGCCATGAGTCGTCATAAACGACAACGCCTTTCTTGTTGACGACCTGCATACCCAAATCGTCGGACACCAAACTCGATGTCGCGACCGTACGTAGCTCGCCCGCAGTCCAATTGCCGTTTTCCTCATACGACGTCGCAAGCTTTTCGGCAGCGGAATTTGCGATTTCGACGATATTGGAGCGCGTGTAATCCGAAAAGACCGTGCCCCACACAACAGAGACCACGCCCACCAGCACCAATACCGTCATGAGCGATGTCAGAGCAAAAGCAAGTGCCATGCGCGAGGGATAGCTCATCGTTGGCCGTGAATCGGAGCGAGGCGTGTTCCAACTAGCCTTGGAACCCGCCTCGCTCTCCTGCTTGTGCTTTTGTCCGATTTCAAAGCGCGCAGGTGTCATATGTGATTTCCCTATTTCTCGTCCGACTTATCGGTCTTGGCCGGAGCCTCGAAGCGATAGCCGACACCGTGGACGGTGTAGAGCCACTTGGGCTTCTTGGGATCATCGCCCAGCTTGGCGCGAAGGTTCTTCACGTGGCTATCGATGGTGCGCTCATAGCCCTCAAAGTCGTAGCCGAGCACCTTCTCGACCAGCTCCATGCGGTTGTAGACGCGACCGGGGTGACGGGCAAGCGTGGTGAGCAGCTTAAACTCGGAAGCCGTCAGGTCGACTTCCTTGCCCTCGACCAAAATCTTGTGGCCCGAGATATCGATGACCAGATCGCCGAAGTCGAGTACCTCGACGGCTGGCTCGTCGGCCTGATGGGCACGGCGGAACAAGGCGCGTACGCGCGCGACAAGCTCGCGCGGCGAGAACGGCTTAATCAGATAGTCGTCGGCGCCGAGCTCAAGACCGATAATACGGTCCTCGATCTCGCCCTTGGCAGTCAGCATGATGATGGGGACATCCGAGGTATCGCGAATGGTGCGGCAAACGCGCTCGCCGGGGATCTTGGGGAGCATAAGGTCGAGCACGACCAGGTCAAACTGATGCTTCTCGAACTCCTCGATCGCGGACTGGCCGTCGCCGACACCCACAACCCAGTAGCCTTCGCGCTCGAGATAGGCAGCGACGGCGTCACGGATTGCCTTCTCATCCTCGACCAGCAGAATCTTTTTTGCATCTGAAGCCATAACACGGCCCCCCTGTCTCAATCAGCTAAGAACAAGCCCATTTTAACGCACCTGAGCCCGCCGGATGCCACTATGACGCGGCAGCTCGGCGGGCGGTACTCACAATTACAACGCGTTTATTCCCCTGTTGGCGCCTTTTTAACCCCTCTAAGCTTAAAGAGAGAATAGGCGTGCGGTGACCGTCTCGGGTATACCCTGGCTGTTGCGCACCGTGGCGTACGTAAGGAATGAGTCCGATTTTCCCGCCGTAGCTGGATAATCGCCATATTCCAAAGCGCGGTCGGGCGACAGTAGCGAGCCATAGGTCTTGGCAGAGGTGTCGATCAGGAAATGCGACGCCTGCACCTTAACAAGGTATTTATTCTTCTTGCCAGCCGCACATGCGAGCGGCTCGCGTGACAGGAAGAGGTACGGCCCTCCCTCATTACCGATATACGTGCCCATATTACCCAAGCTGCCCACGCCACTATAGGTCGCCTCGATAGAAAACACGAAGGTATCGCCCATATATACGGCCTCGAAAGGCGAGACTGACGAGGGAAGGACTAGCTGGGCACGTTTGGTGTTGTTGCCGTCGGTCAGATCGATTGCCGTTATGCCGTAGTAGACGCCCTCGTCGTTGCGGACACGCGGCGAGATGGTCAAAATGCCGTCGCTCGCACGCGGGGCCGATGCAAAGCGGCCCGTCGATTTCCAAATTGTCTCGGCCTTGGATTCATCAAGCGAGCGACGATAGCAAAACGAATCACTACTCGTTTTATTGCCGCCTGCCGAAGGCATTTTATACCAGATGGCTGATGACCCAAACGCCGTGAACAGTGGCGGATCATAGTCCTTGCCACCCCGATCGAGCTCAACCACGTCGCCAGAGAGCGAAGCGCCCGACAGATTTTGAGCGTAGAGCTTCCACGATGAATTGGCAAAGTTCATCTCAACCCACGCAAACACGCCATCGCCGGCGCGGACATCGTAAAACGAATACCCCGCACCTTCGATAGGATCCTCGATGAGCGTCGTGAGCGAGCCGTCGCCCAAGTTGAGCACGCCAAGCGTGTTGGCATGCAGCGCAGACGCCGGGGCCATCATCGCCGCGGCGTAATCGCCGTCGCAGTAGTACAGCAGCGTACCCAAGGGCAATGTCCATGTCGCCATGGGCTCAAGATCGATATCGACGGCCTCATACTCATCCGTAATCGAGACGATCTTTGAGTCGTCTTTGATAACTTGTGGCTCGCCGGCAGCATCGTCGCTGGTACCCGTTTTCTTTGAGCATCCGGCAAACACCGTGGCAGCGCCCGCGGCAGCCCCTCCGAGCACAAAGCCGCGGCGCGATATTCCGTTCTTGACGTGGTCGGCGATACTCATTAGGCGATCTCGGCGCGAGCGGCCTCGATAGCGCGCGTGAGCTGATCGGCGCAAGAAGTCTTTTTCATACCGCAGGTATTACCAGCGAGAACCTCGATGACGCGATCGGCAGGAGCACCCTCGACCAGCTTAGAGATAGCCTTGAGATTGCCGTTGCAGCCACCGGTAAACTCGACGCCCACCACCTTGTTGCCGTCATCGGACAGGTCAAGGTGGATATTGCGAGTGCATACGCCCTGAGGCTTGTAATCAAAACTAATCATTGCGTTCCCCTCTCGTAAAGCAATTTCAGACGTCTATTATCCCCGTCCGAACCGATAAAATATCGCGGGCACCGATTCAACATTCCCCAATGCGCAAACCGGCGGTAGCAATACTAGCAATCTGCTTCCCGAGCGTGGACTTTTCGTTTCTCTTGATACATGTTGTGGTCAGCGATGTGGTAAATCTCGGTCAGTGTATAACCGGGTGCCTCTGCCGTCGCGACGCCAAACGACGCACTGACTGTCAGCACCTCATCGCTCGCAGCAGCAAGGCTGAGGCGAAGATCTTGCACTACTTCACATGCGGATTCGCGATCGGTGTGAGGGCAAATCAGCAAGAACTCGTCGCCACCAATGCGCATAGGCACAAATTTCTCGCCTGCCGCCCGCCTCAATACAGACGCCGTACGCTGTAGCAGCTCATCGCCCATTTCGTGACCGTAGAGATCGTTGGTACGCTTGAGGAAATTGCAGTCCATCATGATCACACTCACGGGCAGGGACTCGTTCACCAGGTCGTCGCCAAGGGACTCAAGGTAATTTCTATTGCGAAGTCCCGTCAGCTTGTCCTGGAAAGAAAGCTCCTCGGCGCGCTTTGTCATCGAGATGTTATGCGTTGCCACGACGACCGATTCCAGTCGACCCCGCTCATCGCGGCGCTGTGGAACAACCTGTAGCGAATACCACGTACCTCGGCAGTCTCGTACCTCGGCATCCAAGTACGGCACGCCCTCCATACGATCCCGAAGCGTCTTTATATCTAAGAGCTCCATGACCGCCTCGCGACTTTCGGGACTCACGATGTCTCGGCAAACCGTTGCAAAAAAGTCATATGCCTCGGAGTGCTCGGCAAATATCTTCGCCACCGATGGCGACATGTTAATCCCCTCGATCTCAAGCGTGTCGAGATGCAACAGGAGGGTCGACTCATACGTGGTACTGATGGCATTGATGATGCCGAGCTGCTTGTCCTTTTCGGCCAAATTGCGACGATCGGCGACGATACGCACCAACAGCACTACAACCAAAAACACCAGGAACGCCAGTACGCCGGCAGTGATAAATGAAATCCTGCCCGACATGACCTCAGATTTGGGATAGAGCGCAAACAGGCGATAGTCCTTATACGCCGCACGCACGGCATACCAGGTACTTCCCCGATATTCGACACGTGATAAGCCTTCGTCTTTCCAATCAATTCCGCTATCGGCAAGAAGCCGGGCGAGAGCTATATCGACGGTCGAATCGTTTGAAGAAACGATTTGTGCACCGCGCATCACGAACACCGTTGGGCTCTGATGGAATGTGTTGTTCACGAGCACGTCGGCGATCGTATACGAATAATCATCGGCGGGCTCGGGCGCAAGCGATCGATACCCCAGCGCTACGCCATCACCGTACGGAACAACACTCACGGCAAAGTCGACATCTCGACGCTCTACGACCGTCGAGTAGGACACCTTGGAGCCTCGGTACATCGATGCGACCGACGAACAGGCAAGCTCCTCTCGCCACAGCATCAGCGGATCGCGACCGTCGATATCGTAATGAGCGGTCATATGGCTGTCGGCGTCCATGACCAACATTCCCGAAAGGTGCTCGGTATGGACGTACTCCTCGACGAGGTCATCGTTGACTTCAACGTGATCAGGTGGCAAGAACGTCGCAAACGACTCGAGCGCGGCATCCAAATTGTGCGTCGCCTCGGTTTTTCTTCCCTGTTCATATCGGTCATATTTTTCGCAGGCGTTTTTTAAAAACACCATGGTTTCCTGGCCAAACCCAAGCGTTTTATCGAGACAGCGATGCGTGCCGACCACATACAGCAGACCCAACAAAGCAGCGCTGGCCACAACGCAGATAGCCGCGGTGACTAATGCCTTTCGGCGTAAGCGGCGCTCATCATTTGTCATGATTCCGCTCCTTGCCCGTCCGTCGTCGCCCCCGCTTTGTACTTGCCCACAATACGCTCAGTCGTGCCATCTCGATCCATCTCGAACAGCACGGTATTGAGGTTTTTGACGTACTCCCCCTCATAGCCGTCCTTAAACGCAACGCCCAGGTCAACCGTCATAACATTGTCGGCGAACACACGATACAGGCCGGGATACTGAGCGCCAAGGCAATCAAGCGACCGAGCGTCCGCCATCCAACAGTCAACATACCCCTTGACGAGGGCGGCTTTGCAAAGTTCGGCAGAGCCATATGATTTGATGTTCACGTCCGGCGAGATTTCCAGATCGCCTGCAAGCAATCGGCGTTCACTCACCGAACCGGCAATCACCGCAACAGTCTTGCTGCCATCGAGATACGCCAAGGACTTGATACCACTCGTTTTCTTGGCGGCAACCGAAACCGTCACGGTTAGATACGGCTCGGTCCAGTAATAATCGTCTTCGCGATAACAGGGCGAATAGTCGCACCACAGACAATCGATATCGCCGTTTTTAAGCAGGCGATCGCGGTCATTCCAAGATATGTCGATGAATTGCGGCCTGAGCCCCGCACGTTTGCAAGCCTCGCGTGCGATATCGATATCGATACCAGCGTAGTCGCCCGTGGTATCGATATACACATAGGGATCGTTATCCGTAACGCCAATTTTGAGTTCCGGGAGATCTTTATCGGATTCACTCGATGGGGTAGAACTGCTTCGAACGGCATACGTCAGGGCGACCGCACAAACGGCAACAAGGAGTATGAGCACGGACGAGACGATAGCGCCTCGTTTGATACGTCTGGGCACACGACTCTTTTCATCGAAACAGCAGATAAGGTTCATTTTATTACCAGGGGGCCAGTGCGGCAGTGAAAAAAAGCGCCTTGCCCAAAACGGGCAAGGCGCCAATGGCTGAAATGCATCCGCAGGCGGTCGAATTAGGTCAACCCTACTCGAAGCTCAGCTGCTCCCGAATGCACCCCCGACCGCTGCCTCGTTCAGGCCGTTGGCGCCGACCGCGTATCTGGCGGTTTCCGGCGCGCCGCACTGCACGCGACACACGGGCTGAAGTCTTTAACGTAAAAGCCCCGTAGGTAAAACGAGTTACCAACGGGGCTTGGACTGAAAGGTCGCGCTTAAACGAGAGGGGCGCCCTAACGCTCGAGACGTTTGCGCATAAGCGCGAAGGCAATCAGCGAAGCGCCGGCAACGGCCATAATAAAGGCGACAGCAAGGGCCTGGTCGCCCGTGTTGGCGAGCGTACCCTTAGTAGTCTTAGCAGACTTTTTGGTTACCTTGGTCGTCGTCTGCTGACCGGGCTGGGACGGCGTCGCGGGCCGCGCGGGCTGAGTCGGCTCCCCCTTGGCCTCCTCGCCCGTCACCACGTACGTCGAGAAGTGGCTCGTGCGGAAGCAGAGGTAGTCGCCCTCGGTCCACGTATCCATAGCCTGAGTAGAACCATCCTCGGCAACGTAGAGCACCTTGAGATTGGTGAGCGCCTTCATGGCAGCAGTCATCTTGACACGGACGATGAAGGACATGCCTTCGTAGTCCTCGATAACCTCGCCGTCCTTGAGAAGCTTGATATCGAGCTTATCGGCAACCTTGGTACTCCCCTGCTCAAGGCCGGAAATTGTAGCATTGGCGGCGTCGGTAAGATTTTTCGGTTCCTCGACCACAAGAGAGATGCTGTTGTTCTGGGCAATGCCGGCAGCGGCATTGTTCTCGGCGCTTACGCTAACGTCCGTTCCGTCGCTACCTGCAACGCCCGCAATGGTCCTCGCCGCCACAGTAACGGTACAGGTCATTGTTTTGTCACCACAGGCAGCGGTGATCGTGGCGGTACCGGCCTTAAGCGGCGTCACGACGCCGTCTTTGACCGTAGCGATCGACGAGTCGCTGGAGGTCCAGCTCACCGTTGTATCGTCTGCATCTGCAGGAGTCACCGTTGCGGAGAGCTTTGCGGAGGCGTCGCCTACGGTAAAGGAAAGGTTCGTCTTGTTGAGCTCAACCTTCTGGGCGGGATTGGTCACGCTCACCGAAACGGTCTGGGAGAGCGACCCCGCGGTGATGGCGAATGAACCGGAACCAGTCTTGAGGGCAGTGACGGTGTAGGAGCCATCGCCGTTGTCGACAACCTTAAATGCCTTCGAGGCACCCGTGTCATCCAGAGCGAGCTTGGTCTCGTCGACCTCACCTGCTAGGGCTCCGGCAAGAGAGGCTTTTACGGTACCTTCTTCACTCTTCGCAAGGTTGAGGGAGGACTGATCGACTGTAAGACTCGTTGCGGGATTAGAGACGGTCACCGCGCAATCCTGAGAATAGGCGCCATCTTCGGTCGAAGCAGTGATGGTTGCGGTGCCCTTGGAAACAGACGTCGCTTTGCCGGTTTGATCGACCGTAGCGACGCTCTCGTTACTGGACTTCCAGACAACCGTCTGGTCAGCCTCCGCGGGAACGACCGTTGCCTTAAGCTGCTCGGTTGCAGCGCCCACAAGCGTGACCTTCTGCTTATCGAGTGTGATACCTGTTGCAGGTTGAATAACCGTCACCTTGCACGTGGCGCTATACTCGCCGTCCTCAGTGGTAACGGTGATCGTGGCAGCGCCGGCCTTGACCGGGGTCACGACGCCGTCCGCAACCGTAGCGACCTCCGGGTCACTCGAAGACCAGGACACATTCTTATTCGTTGCATTGTTGGGCTCAACCGTTGCGGTCAACGTCGAGGGCTCACCGCCCACAGCAAGCTTAAGATTCGACGCGCTGAGACTGACGCTCGAGACCCTTACGACCGGAGTGGTTACCGTAATTGCATCCGTGGTTGCAGAGACTCCATCAACCGTTGCCGTGATAGTAGCATTACCGTCACCGACAGCGGTAACAAGACCGTTGCCATCGACGGTAAGGACGCTCTCGTTGGAAGAGGACCAAACAACCTGGCTGGCCTTGTCATCAGGGGAGACCTTTGCCTTCAGCTGCTGAGTCGTGCCTTTATCCATGGAGGTTGAGTAGCTGTCCGCAATGGAAACCGCAGTCTTTGCAGGTTCCTCGCCAGGCTTAACGACATGAACGGTCATCGTGTCACAGAGACGACCACCCAAGTACATTGAAACCGTTGCATCGCCGTAACTATGAGGCACTAAATACCCCAAGTAACTGCCACCATTAAACATCGGTCCTTTTACCTCGAGGACATCGGGATTATCTGAAGTGAAAGAATACTTTGCACCGGCATAGGAGTCCATCAATTCCTCAGCGCTTTTGCTCAGCACGCCCTTTGGATATTCAAACCCCCTGTCACATTCCAGCCAAAGCCAATCTTTGGATATACTATCTGAACTGACCTCACAGGGAAATGTATAATCGCTCGACACAAACTTAGCCTTCGAAAGGCTCACTTCCGCAGGGTCGACAACCTCTATCTCAAAGGGATGGTCATTGCCAAGGCCATCACGAGCATGAGCCTTAACGGTGCCAGGCTTTATTGCCTTAAACGAGTTTTCACCATCGATAAGCTCAACAACATCGCTGCTTTCTAGAGAATAGGTTACAGAGCTAACGAGCGAATCCCAATGTGCACGCTGGCATGCCTTCAGTGCTTCATTTGGGGAAACGTTGAGAATGGCAGACAGATAAGAGCTGTCCCCAACCAGCATCTTTTGTTTTTTGTTCCCACGCTCATTGAATCCAGGCTCCTGATTCTCGGTTACAACATCACATAGCTTCTTCATCTCGGTCTCGCCGTTGCAATAGTCGACAAGAACCTTGGCCTCTTTTGCATCTTTCGCCAACGCCTCGAGTTGCAAAGAAGCGCTTAGCTCAGAAGTTCCATATGAATAATAATTCGAATTCACCCTTGCCTGAACTTTGGAATCCTTTGAGGGATCTTCCTTTATTTCAAAATATGTAGCCGCACGGGTCTCGTCCTTGGGGCGAACGTAAACTGTCCCCTCTAGCAATGCATAGTGCGTGTTCCCGCATTTTTGCGGACAATCATCCGTGTAACCCAGCGTTGCAGTCGTTGTCGTCGCACCGGATTGGTCATAGGATACGAAACTCACCTTAATTGGATTGACATTAGCCACGCTCTTAATCTTAAGAGAACCGTTTAAACTCTCGTCAGCCCTGCTCTTCATGGTTATAGTCGTTGTGCCGACTTTGGTGGGACAAATTGTCAACACCCAATCACGTGATTTATAGCTCACTTTAGCGATATCCTCATCAGACGATGTGATATCGATATCACTTGGGTCAATGGGCGCCCATTCGTGATTTTTATTAAAAAAGGAAAGCCTTCCTTTCACCGTCTGTCCAACAGCGACATCAAATTCTGACCACACATCGCCTGTAGACGAATCGTATGGGAGAAACGATGCGCCCATGGAACCATCCTGCGACTCCAGCATGACAGCATCCGCATGCGGGGCGGCCACCGTCAGCCCAAACGTTGCCGCCGTTAAAGCAACGCAGATGCCTGCGGCTATCCTCCAAAACCCTTTTCTCATTCCCCTAAGTCCAATCTCTCGTGAAAAAACGCAGCATTCTCCCACACCTTAAAATTGGCTTAAGGATACCCCCCCCCAACGAGCACTTGCAAGCTAATGTTTGCCAGAAGGGGCAAATTAACGGCAAGCGACATTTCTGCAATATACCATCATCCGCTGAAGTGTGACTTTCCCGACGCTCCCACGCAAAAGCCCCGTTGATAAACGCGTTACCAACGGGGCTCGGGCTGAAAGGCCGAGCTTCAACGGAGGCCGAAAGTAAACTGATCGGTTTGACTTCGTCCCCAATCGATCAGTTAGAACTCGAGCTGCTCCAGGCGATCGAAGACCGTGTCGATGCGGGTGAGGAAGTCCCACGGATCAAAGATCTCGTCGAGCTTCTCCTGGCTGACGGTGCAGCGCGGATCAGCCTCGAGACGCTCCTTAAAGGTGGGACCGGAGACGCAATCCTGCACCTCGTGCCAGGTAGCCATGGCGTTTTCCTGCACGATCGCATAGGCATCTTCGCGGGTGATGCCCGTATCGACGAGGGCCAGCAGGACCTTGGAGGAGAAGATGAGACCGCGAGTCTTGTTGAGGTTGGCCATCATGCGAGCCGGATACAGCTGCAGGCCGTCGATAACGCGAATGAGACACTGGAACATGTGGTCGAGTGCGATAAAGCTATCGGCCTGGGCGACGCGCTCGGCAGAGGAGTGCGAAATGTCTCGCTCGTGCCACAGGGCGACATTGTCGAAGGCGACCTGGGCATTGGACTTCACGATGCGCGACAGGCCACAGACCTTCTCCATGGTGATCGGGTTGCGCTTGTGCGGCATGGCGGAGCTGCCCTTTTGACCCTTGCGGAACGGCTCCTCGGCCTCAAGCGTATCGGTCTTCTGCAGATTGCGGACCTCGGTAGCGATGCGCTCGCAGGTGGCCGCCGTGGCGGCGAGGACGCCGGCGAGGTAGGCGTGATGGTCGCGGGAGATGACCTGCGTGGACAACGGGTCGTGGACCAGACCCAGGTGCTCGCAGACATATTCCTCGACAAACGGCTCGATGGAGCTGTACGTGCCGACAGCGCCCGAGATGGCACCGAAGGCAACGTTCTTGCGGGCGTCCTCAAGACGATCCAGATCGCGCTTGAGCTCCCAGGCCCAAGAGCCAAACTTCATGCCGAAGGTCATCGGCTCGGCGTGGATGCCATGGGTGCGGCCAGCGCAAAGCGTGTTGCGCTCCTCGAAGGCGCGGCGCTTGCAGATCTCGCCGAGCTTCTTGACGTCCTCGATGATCAGATCGCAGGCCTGGGTGAGCTGGTAGCACAGAGCCGTATCGCCCAGATCGGAGCTGGTCATGCCATAGTGAACCCAGCGGCTGGGCTTGGGGTCGCCCTCGGGAACATCGGCGTCGATGTACTCCTTCATGTTGGTCAGGAAGGCAATAACGTCGTGGCGCGTGACTTCCTCGATCTCGTCGACCTTTGCCTTCTCAAAGTTGGCGTGGTCGCGGATCCACTGGGCTTCGTCTTTAGAAATGCCGATCTTGCCGAGCTCCGCCTGGGCCTCGCAGGCCAGGACCTCGATCTCCTGCCAAATGGCGTACTTGTTCTCGAGGGAGAAGATGTGTCCCATCTCCGGGCGGGTATAGCGATCGATCATAGCGGCTCCTTTTTGGTTATTGGCACGTTGGTCGTAACCCAACCATTGTACCGTGCGCAGGTGCAAGTATGGGCAGCAGGCATGAACCTAACATTTTGCCGCAAGAGCGGCCATGAGGACGTCCGCGTATTTGCTTTGCAAATCCGCACCGGCTGCGGCGACACACCCGGACCTACGCCCATGCGCGGGCAAAATGGGTTGAATCCGACGCTCCCGAGGTCTCCCGTGCTCGGTGGAGCGGGCAACGGGACATCCGCGTATTTGCTTCGCAAATCCGCACCGGCTTCAGGCGGCATGTCCCGGTCCGGGGAAGCGGCGGTAACGTCGGTTGAATCCGCTTTTCCCAAAATCCGCCCTGGTCGATGGAGCGGGCAACGGGACATCCGCGTATTTGCTTCGCAAATCCGCACCGGCTTCAGGCGCCTGCCGGCGCCTTCGCCTGCTCGCTATAAACGCTTCGCGTTTATTTAACGCTCGCACCCTGGCGGGTTCGAGTCCCGGCACTTTGTTGAAAAAAGCACGGCACCGGAACGGTGTCGTGCTTTTGCTTTTTTTTGGAGCGGGCAACGGGACTCGAACCCGCGAGTGTCAGCTTGGGAAGCTGATGCCTTACCACTTGGCGATGCCCGCTTGTGTGTTGGCTAGTATAACGCGGTTGTCTTGTTCGATACAAGGGTGTCGATGCTTGTTTTAGCTGTGGAGAATCTTTTGAAAACTACGCCAATTGTGGAGATGAGGACCTTTGTCTTTCTTTCCTTACTATCTTTTACCTGCGCCTTTATCTGATTGTTGTATTTGAGCCCGGTTTGTCAGAAATCGGGCAAGCTTTTGGTCAGCTTCCGGTACTTACCCGCATGAACCATGGCGGTAGCCTCATCCCAAGCGCCGCGGCCTCCCCGTGCGGCGCACGAGGGATAAGGAGCAGCCATGTCCAACGCACCCACGCACTCTGTCCACAGCGCAATCGCAACAGGTCCGCTGCTCCTGCTCCTCTTTTTTCTGATCGGCTGCTTGGCCCCAGGGGCCGCACTCGCCGTCGACGGGAGTGACGCCCTTAATTTCCGCACCATAAGCGACGGCTGCGGCCCCTTCGGTGTCGGTAAATACGAGGCACAGGACACTTCGATTTCGTACTGCATGAATCAAGACTGCCCCGGTCCCAGCAAGCCGGGAGGACCATGGCGCACATATGACCAGGGCTGGACATGGCTCGATGACGAATTTGCCGCCATCGTCTGTCACGGATATCCTTCCAGTACCTCCTTTGGCGGCCACAATCTGTCGCCCGATCTCGCCCGTGCCGCCACCCAGATTGCCGTGTGGATGCTCAACGGAACCACGCGCCCCGACGGCACCTATTCGTATACAAATAGCAAGGGAGTTGCCAGAAGCGGTAGGTTTTACGAAAACGCCGAGGCCGTAGCGGCTGCACGTTGGCTCTACGAGAGCGCTAAGTCCGGATCCATTAAGGCGGCCCCACATCGAGCCAGGCGTTATCACGGCCCGGTCTCGGGCGAGGGTCGACACCAGGACATGCTCTATGTTCTGCCCGCCGTCTCCGTATCTTTCCAAAAACAATCGTCGCAGGCTGGCATCACCGCCGGTAACGACACCTACAGACTCGGTGGCGCAACCTTCGATATCTTTGAAAGTGCGGGCGATGCACGTGTCGGCACTATCCAGACGGACGAAAACGGGCGTACACAAGCAACGCTTTTGCCCAATACGGCATATTACCTGCTCGAAACCAAAGCCCCGGCAGGCTATATCCCTCGAGGCGACCGAATAGCCTTCACCACACAAAACAGCGGCGAACATGTCACTATCAACGAGCAGCCCGGCACCATCACCTTGCGTATTGCAAAAATCGATGCCGCCACGAATGTCGGCGCCCAGGTTGGGGCGTCGCTTGCGAGCGCTGAATTCACCTGCGTCTCGCAATCCACTCCCGGCTGGACTCGCACCCTTACGACCGACGAAAACGGACGGGCGATCCTCAATGACGTTCCTCTGGGCACCTTTACCATCTATGAATCGAAAGCACCCGAGGGCTACCTGATTTCAAACGACTGTTGGAGCTACACCGTCGGTGCCGAGCAACTCGGAGATACGGGCATCGTTGAGCTCGAAAGCCGTATTCCCAACACCCCCATCGCCTTTGACCTCGAAATCTCGAAGTTTAAGGACCATGGCGATAACGATGAGTCCGGCCTTGAGCAGCCGGCGGGAGGCGTCGTCTTTGAAGTTGTCAGCAATAGCTCCCAACAAGTCGTCGGCACGTTGACCACAAACGTTTACGGCTTTGCCTCCACCAAAGACCAGCCCGAAGCGTGGTTTGGCGCAGGCAAGCGACCCGCCAGCGCTCACGGTGCCATTCCCTACGACCGCGCGGGCTACACCGTTCGCGAGGTCGCAGGAACGGTCCCTGAAGGATTTAAGCGAGCAGGGGAATGGACCATCACAGCAGAGCAGACCGCAGACGGCGCCGAGCTTCAGTACATCATTGACAACCATGCCCTATCGACGCACCTTCAAATCGTAAAGCGCGATGCTCAGACCGGCGGCACCGTACCACTTGCCGGCTTTACGTTCCAGCTGCTCGATAGCCACCACGAGCCCGTCTCGCAAACATGTTGGTATCCGGCCCACAATGTAATGAATACCTTCACAACCGATACAACCGGCGCCGTCACGCTGCCCGAATCACTTAATCCCGGAACATACTACGTGCACGAAACATCGGCCAAGGAACCGTATCTGCGCGGAGAAGACCTGGAGATAACGATTCCCGCCGACAGGAATCTGACACCGGTCGCCGTCGCCTCGTTCTATGATGACGCCGCAACCGGAAGCATCGAAATCATTAAGACGGATGCTGTAGATGGGCGCACCCTCGCTGGAGCCACGTTTGACATCCGCGCTAGCGGCGACATCGTGCGAACCGACGACAGCATCGTCGCCTTGGATGGCGAAACCGTCGCCACCGTTACAACCGACGAACGGGGGCATGCGCGAGTCGACCATCTTTCGCTGGGATGCGGTACCGCCACCTACGAGGTCGTCGAGACACAAGCGCCCGAAGGCTATCTGCTCAACCCAACCCCACACACTGTGAAGTTGTCGTATGCTGACCAGCAAACGCCCGTGATCGAAGTGCACCTTGACGCTTCCAACGACTACACCAAGATCGATATCTCCAAAGTCGACACGTGCGGAGGCCAGGAAGTGACAGGCGCCGAGCTTGTCCTCTGCGACTCCAATGGCAACGAAATCGATTCTTGGACTTCATCCGGCAAACCGCATCACATTGAGCACCTTTCACCCGGCACCTACACCCTGCGCGAAACGATGCCTCCGCGTACCTACGACCTTGCCGAAGAGATAACGTTTGAAGTAAAGGCCACGGGAGAAGTTCAAACCATAGCCATGAAGGATACCCCCATCGAGATCAGGGGAAGCGTCGATAAGCGCCAAGAGATTGCACAGCCAGTCACAAGCAAACTCGTTGCCAACGGCGACGGAAAAAACCGAGCCAAAGTACGGGCCAATACGCAAGGCGCCTTCTGCTATACCATCGACGCCAAAAATGAGTCGAGCACCTGGGTCGACGAGTTGACCATCACCGACGACCTTGAGTGCGTCAAAGATGGCGCAGCGAAACTTGTTGCCGTTGAAACCCCTATTGCGATCGGTGATCTAAACGGGCTGTGCAACGTGTGGTATCGAACGTCTCCGACAGGAACAAGCGATACGGAAAAGCAGGTCAATGCAACGCTTGACGACGGGCACAGCAATCCTTGGCTCGAAACGGAAGAGGTTGCAAAGCTGCTGGGCGACGATATGCGTCTCGTCGATTACGACGGATGGCACCTATGGAAAGCAGATATACCGACGGACAAGTCCGTCACGCTCGATGCGAAAGAGATTGATCTTGCAGACGACACCGTCATCACAGGCATCCGTTTTGAATATGGTGCGGTAGCCGCCGACTTTACAACCAGAAGCGAGGCGGGCTCTTGGACCCGGGATGACCTTAAAGACGAACACGACGATCTTGACGATGCCAAGGCGGCCCTTAACTCGGATGCCCGAGGCGCAGTCGTGCATATGCAGGCAACGTCGTCCTATACGCCCCAAACCGCACTTGCCAACAGTGCGCGCGTCGATCTTTGCCGCAACGGCGGTGGCGATAAACTCGAGGCGCATGACGAGGACCGCGTCATCCAACGATGCGCCCTGCCTCAGAACCTGCCGGCAACGGGATCTGTTACCATCGCCGCATGCATCACCGCACTCCTGACCTCGGGCACTGCAGCCATATGGTTCGCTCGCCTTAGGTCAGTCACAAGGAAGCGCTAGCACGATAAAAAGGCGGGCGAGCCAGTCTCCCGGCTCGCCCGCCTTGGGCATAAACGATGAATCGGCTATTCAGCAGATGACGAACCGCCATCGATGGCTGCCTGATCGGACTCGGAAATACCGTCGGCACCCAAACTTTGCTCTTGCTCCACCTCTTCGTTCATTGTTGTCTCGGGCGTCGATCCCTTAACGCCAACGACATACGCGGCCCCAAAGCCCAATGCGATTGCGATCAGGGTCAAGATCAGATAGATGGGCCAATGGCGCTTGATGTACGAAAACACGCTGACTCCTTAGCGGATCTGTCTACGAACGGCGGATAACCTCGGTCACGACCTCGGATACCGTGGCAATGTTCGTCGGGTTGACATTGTGGGGCAGGTCGTCCTCGGTACGAGCACAAGCCAGGCGCGTGCCGTCCACGCCGGCGATGGTGAGGGCTCGGCGGCTCGCCTCGAGCGCGGCATAGGCATCGGTCTTGGCATAGGGCATCTCGAGCGCGCCACAATCGACATGGAACGACTTGCACACCTTGCTGACCAGGTTCATGATGCGGCGATCGCCCTTGAGCAGCTGCTGTTCGCCCTCAACCGTCACCACCGAAAGCCTACCGGCGCCGACGGATTCAAGATTGATGAAGAATACGCCGCGGAGCTTATCGCGATGCGAAGCCAAGAAGGCCTTCATACCGGCGCCATCACAATCCGAGGCGCCCGTTGCCACAAACCAGATATCGTGACCGAGCAGCTCATCGTCACCCATAGAGGCAACAGCCGAGAGCATATCTTCGGAAGAAGCGCCGTCGGAAGACGTAGCGCCGCCCTTCCAGCCATCGTTATCGTCCTCGAAATTATCCCACGAACCGATGCCGCGACCGGACTTCTTGGCATCGTAATCGTCTTCGACGCCCAGCCAGTCACTCATGCTGTCCTGTTCGTTTTTCTTTTTACGACCGAACAGGCCGCCCAGGCCGCGCTTGCGAGACTTGGGTGCCGCCGGGGCGGGAGCCGAAATGGTCTCGATCGGCTGTGCGCCCGACGCAACGGGCCTAGGAGGCGCAACGGGTGCCGATGTGGGTTCGGGACCCTGAGCGGTAGCAAAGGGGTCGTTGACCTGTGCGGAGGGGTCGGGAAGGTCGAACAGCGACGTGCGAGACGCAACGTTTGCCTGCTTCATCGACGGCAGCGACGGATCGGGGACCGAAGCTAGCGGAGACGAGGAAGGTGCAGGCGACGGAGCCGACGCCGGATCGGGAACATTCATCTGCGGACGTGGTGATGCCTGGGAGGAAATCTGGGCCATAAGGGAATCGATCGTTTCGTCCTGGGTGGGAGCAACATCGGCAACCGTGGCACCGGAACCACTCGGGGCCGGCATGGTGAAAATCTGCGTGGAGTAAGGCCTCGACTCATCTGTCTCGGGAGCCTCGGAAACCGCAGGCACTTCCTCCTGCTCGACCTCGGTCGAATCATCTTGCTCGGCTGCCGCGTATTGCTCTTCGTCACAGTTGGCCTCGACGGGCTCGTCCTCGGCGGCATCTTGGATTTCGGCAGCATCAATAGGCTCGTCATCGTCTGCCGCGTCGCCCTGCTCATCGGAAACAGGAAGGGGCTCGGCAATCGCGGTGCCTTGCTTTTCAAACGTTATCGTGGAATCGAACTGCGCGGCATCAAACGACATGGTGCTATCGACGTGCTGCTGAGCCTCGAAAGACGTCGTCGCCTCAACAACATCCGCGGACGCCGGTTGCTGGGACTCAAAGGACGTCGTAGCTTCGGCAGCGTCGACGGGCACGGACTGCATAGCCTCGTTCTGCTCGAACTCTTGCGCCGCGAGCTCACGTGCCGCCTCAGCTGCCTGCTGCTGAGCGATAGCTTCCTGCTCGGCAGCCTCGCGTGCGGCAGCGCGCTTCCCCTCGAAATCGTCGACAAATTTCCTGCCCTTTGCAAGCGCACCCTTAAAGAAGTTGGAAGCGCTGGCGCCAATCGAAGAGAACGCGGATGCAATATCGGCATGGGGCGTTGCCGCGGGAATCTCGGCCGAGAAATCAGTATCGCTCTCGTAAGACACGCGCCTCGGCTGTTCAGCGTAATCGTCGTCAGGCTCGTCCGTAACGTCTTGCGCCGGCGCGGCGGGAGCCAAAATGTCCAGTCCTGCCGCGGGATCGATCGCGGACACCGCCTCGGGCTCGGCAACGGCAGCGGCAACCGCGGCAGACTCATCATCCACGGCGACAACGGGCGCAGATGCAGTCACGACGGGGGCAGGCTCGGGCTCAAACGTCGGCTCCTCGCCTTCCTCGTAATCGAGCGTGCAGGACTCGGGAAGCATTCCGAGCGCACGGATGGCATCCGAACCAAAGCGGATGTTGCCGGCGGCATTGCGATAGAGCCTGGGCTCGGGCTCGGCCGCGACAGGCTCCTCCGCCGGCTCGGCAGTGGGAACCTCGTCATTGAACTCTTCGGCCTGGACAGCCTGATTCTGATCCTCGGGCACGATGGCGCCAATCAGCGTCTCGTCGGCAGACGCACCCTCAAAGCCCTCGATCTGCTCGTCGAAAGCCTCGCCCTGTTCGGGCTCGGTCTGAGCGTCGGGAGCAATCGGCTGACCGAACTCGTCCTCGGCGTAGGTAGGCTCTTCATACTCGATGGTGTTGCCGTAGTCGTTTTGTTGTTGGGCCGCGGCATACTCCGCTGCTGCGCGCGCCATCTCCTCGGCACGACGCTTCTGCTCCCCAAAATAGGTATCGAACGGAACATCGTCGGGAAACTCGTTTTCGCCCTGGAAGGGAGCAACGTTGTCCATAACGCCGAGCATAGCGGCGACAGAAGACTTGTTGCACACTGCGCCGGACGTATAGGGAAGCACAAAACGGTTAGAAATGATGTTTGCCGCGTTGGCGAGCGCAACGAGGGAAGCGAGGATCGCGACAATCCACAGCAGAACCTTGAGCGCGCCGGGGAGCGGCAGGATACGCAAGATGGCAACGGCAGCAGGGGCAACCGTGGCAACGGGCAACAGCTTGGCGATGAGCGCACGATACGAAGCATAGGGCTCGCGGGCGAGCAGCTCAGCACGGGGAGAGTCGTAGTGTGCGACAACGACCACCGGGCGGTTGCGCGGAGACGCGAGCGGGCCCGAGGCCTTGTGGTAGGCGATGACATTTTGGCTCACGCCCGTCTTGCCCAGGTGCGAAACCACGGGGTGGCCCGTGCGCTCGAGCACGTAAAGAACGGCACCGACAATGGCCAGCAAGGTGCCGACCAAGCCGATGCCGCCGCCGATGCCCATCAGCAGGGCGCCGGCAAACGCAAGAATACCGGTAACGGCAAATGCCAACCTGCTGGGCGCCGGGGCATTGAACTCCTGAACCTCGGGATCAAAGCCGTGGTTGCGGAAGATCTGAGCGATATCCTCGGCAGCCAAGCGCTCTTCTTCGCTGCATGCCGGCGTGATGCCGGTGTTCTGCAGCAGGTGGTTAATATAGTTCTGGGTGTTCGCCATGTGCGCTCCACATCCATAATCCGACAAATAGGCCCAATGCATGCACATTAGAACCGTATATAGTCGAAAGTATACCCCGAGCGAGCGCAAACGACCGAATTCGGGCCATCTTAACGCCCCGAGCGGACAAGGATATAGCCTAATCTCCATATCGGACTAAAATCATGGCAGCAAACCACCTTCTCATGCGAGGACTCTATGACGGCAAGCGACGCGACCGCGACAATTAAAAAGGGGAATTCGGAGCCCAGTTTCGATAAAACGACTCAGCGCATCCTCAATCTTTTCTTTGTGCTCAACAGCTCCCCCGAACCGCTGACGACCGAGCAGATCGTCTTGGATTCTGACCTGGGATATGGCTCGGGCAATATCGACTCGGATAAGCGCAAGTTTCGGCGCGATCGTGACAAACTGCTCGAACGCGGCATCTTAATCAAGGAGGTTCGCCCCGCCGGCGCGCAGGAGACCGAGGAAAGCTCATGGACAATCGACCGCGAGCACACGTTTGCGGCAGGCGGCCTCATCACCGCAGACGACGCCGATATCCTGCTCAACGCTATCGACCAGACAATAGCGGCCGGCTCATCCACCTTTGCCGCGCCGCTTGCCGATATTCGTTCCAAGATTGCCTACCTCACCGGCAGGACGACGGCGGACGAAGCACCGATCCGCCGCTCTCCCACCGTCGATGCGGTATGGAGCACCTTTGCCGAGCGATGCGCGCTGCGATTTTTATATCAGAACGGACGCGGTGAGCAGAAAGAGCGTATCGTCTGCGTCTACGGCATGTTCGAGCGCGAGGGCGTTGCGTACTTCTGCGGCCTCGACAATGCCACCGACGACATCAGGACATTCCGCTGCGACCGTATCGTTCGCGCTTGGCGTCCTTCGAAGGCCTACGCCATCCCTGCAGACTTCAATCTCAACGACTACCTGTTCTTTGAATTCGATTTTGCCGACCGCCCGCCCGTTGCGGCTACGTTCTCGTTCGCCCCGCAGACGCAGATCGATATGATCAACGGCCTCACGCGCGGGCGAGGTGAGCTCGCACACACCGATTCGGGATGGACTTGGACCGTTGACGTGCGCGATCTTGAAGCCGCCGCCTCATTTTGCATGGCCCACGCCATGGACGGCATGAGGCCCATGGCCCCCAAATCGCTCAAGCAGGCGTGGAACCACCTCATTGAAAGGACGGTGCACGAGCATGCCCGTGCGTAAACTCACCAGCGAGCAGAGGCTCTCGCGCGCCATCGACATCATGGAGGCCCTCTACGCCGCCGGCGAGAGCGGCATGACACGAACCGAGATTTGCAGTCGCTTTGACATCACGGGGGCGTCGCTCGACGAGATTCTCGAGATCGTCTCGACGCTCGCGGACCGAGAATCGGGTGCGCGTATCATCTGCGAATGCCACGGCGAGCGCGTGGTCCTCACCGGTGACGCCGGGCGTGTACTACCGCTGCGCCTGAGTGCCGCCGAGGGCGCTGTGCTCAACCACGAACTTGAATCGTTGGGGATCGAGCCCCAGGCGGCGGCTCGAATTCGACATGCTCTTCTACCCGAAGAGCTCGGCTATAACCAGCACGTCTTTGACACCGTCAACCACGGGTCGCACTGGCAGCAGCTGAGCTGCGCCATTCAGGACGGCGTTCGCTGTCGTATCTCGTATCGCTCGATGGACGATGCGCGGCCACGCGAGCGTCTGGTCGACCCCTTGCGCATTACAGCAAACGGCGACCAAACATATCTGATTGCCTGGGACATCGCGGTCGATGAGCAGCGCACCTATCGCATGGATAAAATCGAGGGACTCGCCTTGACGGAAGACTCCGTCGTGCCTCACGCACCGGACGTTGCATCCCTCCACGATTCCCTTGCCCGGACGCAGCGTAGCGCAAAGCTCTTGATGCCATTCGATATGGCGGAGCATCTGGACTGGGCCGGCATCACCCTAATCGAACGCAGCGGGACAGACATGGCAACGGTAACCGTACATTACGGCTCCGAGCGTTGGCTGCTGAGCCAGATAATCGCAGCGGGCGGAGCCATCCGCATCTTGGATGACCCCGCCCTGTCAAAGCGTCTGTGCGATATGGCAAAAACCCTCGTCTGTCCGCTTTAGCGCCGCCGCTCGTGGCGTGCACGCCACAGCTGTAGATAGTGCCCGATCTGCGCCGATTCGATGCGCTGGTAGGAGCTCGTGGGCAGCGACGTTAAGAACTTCTTGCCATAGCCCTTCGTCACCAGGCGAGGATCCGCCAAGATCAGCACACCGCTATCGGTCGACGAGCGAATCAAACGCCCTGCGGCCTGCTTAACCTCGAGCACCGCCTCGGGCAGCGAATAGCGCGCCCATGCGCGGTCTTCGCGCAGGTTGCGCTCGCACGAGAGCGGGTCCGTGGGGCTTGAGAACGGCAACTTGGGAATGATGACGCAGCGCAGCGTCTCGCCGCTGGCATCAAACCCCTCCCAGAAGGCCTTGAGCGCAAAAAGCGACGAGGTCGGTTCGTTGATAAACCGGTCGCGCAGGCGACGAGGAGATGAGTTGCGCTGCTGGCAGTTGAGCTCCAGACCCGCACGGGCCATCTTGGGCTCGACGCGAGCGTACAGCTCCTCCATATCACGCCTGTTGGTGAACAGCGTGAGCACCGAGCCGCCCATGGCAAGATGAGCGTCGACCAGCACACGCTCGAGCGCCGAAAGATAGCCTTCGCGGTCGCGTGGATCGGGAATATCCCCAGCCACAACCACGGCCATATTCGAATCGAAGTCGTAGCTCGAGTCCAAGTGCAGCGATGACGACGTTGAAGCACCGATGCGATCAAGCCCGACAGCATGGTTGAAGTGCTCAAAGCTTTTGGACACCGTCATGGTCGCTGAGGCAAAGATAGCCGTGTGAACCTCGGGCAGCCACTCGGTTGCCAAGGCCTCGCCAATGTCGATGCGCTCCGCGGTCATTGACTCTCCGCCGGCACGCAGCCTGCGATTGACCTGCAGCGAATACACGTAGTGTTCATCGGTGCCATCAATGATGAGTTTGAGGTTCTCGGCCAGCTCGTGCAGGCGGCGCGAGATATCACCCAGGTCGACAACAACCTCGGGCTTGTCGACGGCGACGGCTTGCACCAGCGCGTCGACGCTCTTGTCAGCTTGTTCCAATGCGTCGATGGCAGCGTAGGCCGACTGTAAGAAATCATGCCAGTCGTCTGATTCGCGCAGCTCGGGGCCAATCCATAGATTGGCATTGTCATAACCCCCACGCGCACGGCGGCCGAGCTCGCGAACGCCATCGAACACGTCGGCGATTGCCATGCTCGCGCGGGCAACCGTCGACGTCGCCTTGGCAGTAAGGCCCAGATAGAGCGTAGAGCCCTCGGAGGTTGCCAAATCACGGGAAACCTGGCTTAGTGCGCCGGTGCTCGAGCCACCCAGGCGCTCGAACAGGACGCGTGATTCGTCCGCCGACACCACGCGCGCCCACTGACGGCGCGCCTCGCGCTCGATGGAATGGGCCTCGTCGATTACCCAATGACGAATCGGAGGCAAAATCCTGCCCTCGGCCGCGACGTTACGGAACAGCAGGGAATGGTTGGTGACCACCACATCGGCATGCGCCGCACGACGGCGAGCACCGTGGACCAAACATTTATCAGGGAAAAACGGGCAGAGGCGACGAGCACACTCGCGCGAGGCCGTCGTAAAGTCGGGACGGTTGACGCTGCGCCACCGAATGCCGAGCGAGTCGAGGTCGCCATCGGCTGATTGGCAGACGTACGCCATAATGACCGCGACCGCCGTGAGCGTGTCCGCCGGATCGCGCTTGGTGGTGATCTCGACCTGGCCGCGGCTCATGCGCTCGAGCTTGCGCAGGCACGGATAGTGGTCATACCCCTTGAGAGCGCAAAATGACAGACCACCGTTCAGTTGCTCGGCAAGTTTTGGCAGCTCATGGTACATGAGCTGGTCGGCAAGATTGTTCGATTTGGTCGCAATACCAACCGTGATGTTGTTACGGCGTGCTGCCTCGGCAAAAGGCACCAGATAGGCCATCGATTTGCCGACGCCTGTGCCCGCCTCAATTACACGATGAGTGCCCGTGACCAGCGCATCGCGGACCTCGAGCGCCATCGCGATCTGCTCATCACGCGGCTCGTAGGTGGGATACATGCGATTGACCAGGCCACCTGGCGCATAGTCCGTCTCAATCTCCTCACGACTCGGCATCTTGAGTACCGGCAGTTCGTCGGCGTCCACCCGATCGTCGGCGCGATCGGCCTTGAGAACGTCAGCACGAGCGGTGCTGAGGGAGAAGATAGAACCAGGGTTCTGCCCTGCCAAGAACGAGAAGATAGGGCGATAGGACCAAGGCACGTCCGGATGCATGTCGGCTAGGCGCGCCATGAGGCCCTGGGGCAAGTCGGTGAGCGCCACGAGCAACACGCGCCATACGCCACACAGGGCGTCGACGTCGGCATTGGCACGGTGTGACACCGAGTCACAGCCAAACAGATCGGCCATAAAAGACAGCTTGTGCGAGGCCAAGCGCGGAAGCGCGATGCGCGACAGCGCCAGCGAATCGATCCAAATATCGCTCACGTTGACGCCGCCTTTGATCGACTCGATAAACGAGCGGTCGAACGTGGCGTTGTGTGCGATCACCGGGCAGCCACCGACAAAATCGGCGAGAGCGGCGACGGCCTCAACCGCCGACGGGGCATCTGCAACATCGGCATTTGTAATGCTCGTGAGCTCGGTAATCTCGGCGGGAATCAGCTGCCTGGGATGCACGAAGGTATCGAAGCGGTCGATGACCTCGCGGCCCGAAAGACGGGCCGCCGAGATCTCGATCAGCTCGTTGTCCTGCACCGAAAGACCCGTGGTCTCGGTATCGAGGATAATCACATCTTCCTCGATAAGGCCGAAGGACTGCGTTTTGGCGCGGTCGGCAAGCGTGGCATAGGAGTCGATGACAAACTGCGGCGTTCCTGACGAAACCGCGTCCTCGATTAGCATGCAATGCCCGCTCGACGAAGGCCCATACGGATCAGGCTGTCACAGACCTGCGGGAACGTCATGTCGTCGGTGTGGCGGATCTCATCCGGATACAGCGACGTATCGGTCATGCCGGGAATGGTATTGGTCTCGAGGATAACGGGGGCGTCCTCGCTCACAATAAAGTCGCTGCGCGAGATACCCAGGCAACCGAGGGCCTTGTGAGCGGCACAGGCAAGTTCCTGAGCGCGAGCGTAATTCTCGGTTGAAATCTGCGCCGGAATGCGATGGATATCCGTAGGGTCGACATACTTCACGTCCAGATCGTAGAACTCGCAGTCCTCGGGCTTACGAATCTCGACAATCGGCAGGGCGCGCACGTCATCTTCGCCGTATACGCCGACGGTGATCTCGGTACCCTCGATGCACTTCTCGACCAGCACTTTGTCGCCATACTCAAACGCCTTGGCGATTGCCGCGGGCAGCTCGGAGGGCTCATGGACCAGGGAAATGCCATAGCTGGAACCGTTGACGGCCGGCTTCACAAAGCAGCGCTCGCCACAAACCTCGACGATATGATCGATATCGACTTCATCGCCCACCTCGAGCGCAAGGCCGGGGGCAATGGGAATGCCCGCCTTGGCGTATAGGAGCTTAGAGACCTCCTTGTCGGCACCGCAGGCGCTGGCAAGTACGCCCGAGGCCGTGTAGGGGATACCCAGGGTCTCCATGGCACCCTGCATGGCGCCATCCTCACCGCCGGCGCCGTGCATGGCGATAAATGCCACATCGAATCCGCCGGTCGCCATGGTTACCATAAAGTCATCAGCGGCCGTGTCAAGCAGCTCCACCGAGGTGTAGCCGGCTTCCTTCAGTGCCACCACAACGTTCTTTCCCGAATCGAGCGAGATCTCGCGCTCGGCGGAATGACCGCCCGCCAAGACCGCTACGTGCATGTTCTCTAGGCTTTTACCCGGCATGGGCAGACTCCTCCTCTATAATTTCTGCAGCTGATACCATATTGTAGCGATACCCTCTACGTTTCCCCAAAATCGAAAGGCTTCCATGAATCCCAGGACTAAATCTCAGGACATTCGCGACTTGAGCCAAAACGATATTCGCGAGCTCGTGGCCGAACTTGGCCAGCCCGCCTTCCGCGCGAAGCAGCTCATCGAATGGGTCTTTGAGAAGAACGTTTGTTCGTTTGACGATATGACCAACCTTCCCAAGGCTTTCCGTGAGCAGCTTAAAGAGGCTTTTGCCTTTGATACGCCGACTGAACTCACCAAGCAGGTTTCCAAAGATGGCTCGCGCAAGTATCTGCTCGAGTACCACGATGGCATTTCCGTCGAGACTGTCGGCATGCCCCGTCGCAACAAACTTTCCGTCTGCGTTTCCACCCAGGCAGGCTGCGGCATGGGCTGCGCCTTTTGCGCTACCGGTCTCAACGGCCTCAAGCGCTCTCTGACCGCTCAAGAGATCGTCGACCAGGTGCTTCATGTATCCAACGACTTTGGCGAGCGTGCCACAAGCGTTGTCTTCATGGGCCAGGGCGAGCCGTTTGCCAACTACGACGAGGTTCTCAAGGCATTGCGTATCCTCAACGACCCCGATGGCATCGGTATCGGCGCTCGTCACCTCACCGTCTCTACCAGCGGCGTTATTCCCGGTATTCGCAAATTTGCCGATATCCCCGAGCAGTTCACGCTTGCCGTTTCCCTGCATTCCGCCATCCAGTCGACGCGCAATAAGCTCATGCCCGGTGTTAAGAAATACACGCTGCTTCGCCTTCACGAGGCGCTTCAGCTCTACACCGAGAAGACTGGCCGCCGCCCGACCTATGAGTATGCCATGATCGAAGGCGTCAACGATACGAATCCCGAGATGCAGGCGCTCTGCGACTTCTGCGAGGGAACGCTGTGCCACGTTAACCTGATTCAGCTTAACGACATCGAGGGCAGCCCGCTCAAGCCGTCGCCGATTCATAAGGTTGAGGATCTTCAGCGTCGTCTTGAGTCCCGTGGCATCGAGACCACGATTCGTAACTCCCGTGGTAACGATATTGACGCCGCTTGCGGACAGCTGAAGCAGCGCTTTAAAGTTCAGAAAAACGCATAGGGGAGTCGCACCCCAAAACGTTTCATGTGAAACATCGAACGACCCCGGTTGCAGGATATGCAACCGGGGTCGTTTCATTTATTGACCTTAATTTTGAATCAGCTGCTACTGGTCCCATTTTTACGGCCAAAATAAGGGGTCCTTGTCTCGTGAATCAGACAAGGACCCATCAAAATATGCTAAGTAATTGTTAGGTACCTAATAGCCTACATTTTCCCATTGGTTACTAACCCAACCTTGATTAATCTTAGGATTTTTCGTTACCTGAGCAGTTCGCATGGCAACATCTTCTGTCATAACATCCATTTTCTTCTTGGATGTATCAACGATATCTTGCGCGCCACGAAGCAAACGGCCTCGAAGTTCATCGTCTGTCGCGATCTTATAACCAGCAAAGGCACCAGCCGCGACAGTCGTCGCCAATGCAATCGCAGTAAAAATCTTATTCCTCATCTTGGCCTCCTTGATCAAACTGAATCATTTCACCAAGAATACGAGAGAGCTCTTCCTCGTCTTTAAACTCAATCTCAATCTTATTCTTTCCACGCGAGCTCTTCACACGCACGTTGGTATTAAATACCTGACGAAGTACACGCGCAGCCTTTTTAAAAGACTGAGGCGTTGCAGGCCGCGGCGTCTTAGGTGTCTCTCCGGCAGAAAACAATGGAGCAAGATTTTCTGTCGCTCTCACGGAAAGGCCCTCCGCAACAACCTTCTCTGCAAGTCGAATTCGAGCATCCTCATAGGGAACTGCAAGAATCGCACGTGCGTGACCAGCAGTAAGTTTACCCTCAAATATCATCTGCTGAACTACTTCGGGGAGATCGAGAAGGCGCAGCGAGTTTGTAATTGCAGAGCGTGACTTGCTTACGGCCTTCGACAATGCCTCCTGGGTCATGCCGCTAGCATCGATGAGCTGGCGATAGCCCTTAGCCTCTTCGACGGGATTCAGATCAGAACGCTGAAGGTTTTCGATAAGAGCAAGAGCCAGCATCTCTTCATCATTAACATCTTTAATGATGACAGGCAGTTCCTCAAGACCAGCAAGCTTTGACGCCTGGTAACGACGCTCACCAGCGATGATCTCATAGCCGTTTCCATGCTTGCGAACCAAGAGCGGCTGCAAAACACCATGTTCTTGGATTGACTCGCTCAACTCGCGGAGTTCAGTTTCATTAAAGTGAATTCGCGGTTGATTAGGGTTGGGAACGATATCCTCAATAGGTAGTTTTGTTTCAGATGCGGCATTTGAAGCAGATGCAGCAGAACCACCAGTCTCATACTCAGCCTCTGAGACCAAAGCATTGAGTCCGCGTCCCAACCCACCACGTTTCTTTGCACTAGGCACGCTTGATCACCTCTTTTGCAAGGTTCATATACGCTTTTGCACCCTTGTTTTGAGGTGCATAGGTAATTACCGGTTCTCCAAAAGACGGAGCTTCAGAGATTTTAACCGTACGGGGAATCAGCGTCTTAAACGCCTTATCACCAAAGTACGATTGAACTTCCTCAACAACCTGATTCGATAAAGAAGTACGTGAGTCATACATGGTCATAAGCACGCCATAGGTGTCTAAGCCCTTGTTCAGACGCGATTTGACCATCTTCATTGACTCAAGCAGCTTCGTAACGCCCTCGAGCGCGTAATACTCACACTGGATTGGAATCAAAACGCTGTCTGCTGCGGTCAAGGCATTGATAGTAAGCAGGCCGAGCGAAGGAGGACAGTCAATGAAAATAAAATCGAACTCGTCCTGAATCGGCTCAAGCAAATCTTTGAGGCGGGTTTCACGAGCAATTGCGCTTACGAGCTCAATTTCGGCACCTGCTAGCTGAATCGTAGCTGGAATTACGAATACCTTTTTGCAATTTGTATCAAGAACAAGCGATTCTGCCGGCACATCATTCAACAATGCATCATAGATGCATTGATCAAGCTCTTCTTTTTCAATTCCAAATCCACTGGTACTGTTTCCCTGCGGATCAAAATCGACAATCAGTGTCTTGCGACCCTGCTCACCCAGTGCTGCTGCAAGGTTTACAGCCGTCGTTGACTTACCGACGCCGCCTTTTTGATTGATGATTGCAATGATACGCGTGTCTCTTGCGCTCTTAGAACGCTTAACGTCGCGAAATCCCACGGTCCCTCCTGGTGTGTATTAAAGCTGTCAAACGGAGGATGTTTCACGTGAAACATTCCGATTCGATATCAACCGCCATGTTTCACGTGAAACACTGCAAGTTGTAGTATCCATTATGTTTCACGTGAAACATCTAGGCAAGCGGATTCTTCTTTGCCATGCCATTTGCACGAGGCAATGAAACGGATGCCGGATGACTCTTCTTAAGAACAATAAACTCCCTGTGGCCCAAGCCCTCAGGCAAATCGATTGCGTCATTCAGAAGCAAAGTGAAGCCGCAAATCTTAGCTGCTGACATGCCGGAAGCAAGCTCCTCATCCGAAGGATTACCCTTGGTGATAACAAATAGCCCTCCGTCTTTGAGGAACGGAGCCGCATACTCAACAAGAATCGGTAGAGGAGCCAGTGCACGGGCGGTTACGACAGAGAACTGCTTCTTATGGCTTTGAGCATATTCTTCAAGACGATCATGAACCGCACGAGCATGTTTCAACCCAAGATCATGAACAAAAGAATTAACTGCATCAACCTTCTTGCCAACAGAGTCAATATAAGTAGCTTTACGATGCGTGGTTATGGTTAAAGGAATACCAGGGAAGCCCGCACCTGTTCCCATATCGAGCAAAGCTCCCTCAGGAGCCTTATTGATATAGGGGAGCAAAACAAGTGAGTCGAGGATATGAAGTATCGCAGCATCTTCTACATTAAGGATACGTGTAAGATTCGTTGTCTTATTTGTTTCAAGAACTAAATCCAAATGCTGAATACATTTTCTGAGCTCAACATCAGTTATGCTCAAGGAATATTGATTGCAATAGGAAGTTAGACGACTCAACATCTCGTCAGCTTGCTGATCAGTAAGTACTAACAACGAAAGCTCCTTTCTGACAAAAATCAGTGTATCAAGAACTTTTGACAAAAAAAGGGGACGTGGAAACCACGTCCCCTTAGCATAAGCTCGAGTAGATTATCGAGCAACAATCACCACATGCCGATCAGGGTCAGAACCCTCAGAATGAGTGTCAACGGCATCGTTGCCGCGAAGGGCAATGTGAACCAGTCGGCGCTCGTAGGCATTCATGGGCGGAAGCGAAACACTCTTATGAGTGCGGATGGCACGCTCGGCAGCAGACTGAGCCATGGAGGCAACCTTGTCCTGACGGCGGCTCTTGTATCCCTCAACGTCCACTACAACCGGATACCTAAAGCCGAGTTTGCGGCTCACCAGCAAAGAGAACATAACCTGAAGTGCATCAAGGGTGCGACCATGACGGCCAATGAGAACAGCAAGATCGGGAGCCGTTACATCCAAAATCAACTCACCCTCATCACCCTCATACTCATCGATAGGAGAGTTGGCGGCATCGAAGTGCGAAAGGATGGAACGCAGGATGGAAATCGCGACATCGGCAATGGTGTCGAGCTCCTCGTCGGTCAGCTCTTCACCGGCCTTGTAGCGCTGTGCAATCTCGGGATAATCGCCCGCGACCTGCGGGGCAACCTCCTCAAGCATATCCTCGATGATCTCTTCAGACATAACGTACTCCAAAAGTTAGGTACCTAAATAAGAATGATATCCCACTACTTCTTCTTGTGCGGGCGCGGTTTCTTCTCGCGACGAGTGACCTCGACCTGCAGCGGGGCGTTCTTAAGACGCTCCTCCTCATCGGCCTTCGCCTTGTCGATAACCTTCTGCGTCACGAAGATCTGCTGGATAACCTGCCAGGCAGAGGACACATCGTAGTACAGCAGAACGCCGACGGGCAGGCTCCAGCCCATCCAAAGCATCATGACGGTCATAACAACAGCCATCATGCGCATGCTCTGCGCCTGCTGGCCGGTCTGATTGCGCGACATATAGAGCTGCGGAATCAAGGTCAGGACGGCAAAGAGGATCAGGCAGATCAACGCAGGGAGTGCGACCATAAAGCCATCGGCAAAAGAGGCGCTCGGCGTGGTGGTCAGGTCGGGCAGAATGTTAAAGAACGAGAAGGTGCCCTCGTTAAAGTACTGCGGCAGGTTGCGCAGAAGCGTGAACAGGGCGATGAGGATGGGCATCTGAATCAGTAGCGGCAAGCAGCCGGACAGCGGATTGAACTTGTTCTCGCTGTAGAACTTCTGCATCTCCTCGGCCTGACGCTGGGGATCGTCGGCATAGCGCTCCTGAATCTCGAGCATCTTGGGCTGCAGCACCTGCATGCGAGCCGTCGACTTGGTCGACTTGAGCATAAGCGGCGTCAACAGCAGACGGATGATGACCACCAGGATGATGATGGACAGGCCCCAGTCGACCGCAAAGGTCTGGATGAGCTTGAGCAGCTCGAAAAGGATGTTAACGATCCAATCCCACATGTATGTTTTCCTCCGATAGCGAGTGCCCGCTAGGGCACAGGGTCATAACCGCCGGCGTGCAGGGGATTACAGCGAGCAATGCGCCTCACGGCAAGCCAGCAGCCTCTCAAAACACCGTACCGCCCAATCGCCTGAATGGCGTATTGCGAGCACGTTGGGTAATAAATGCAAGCGTCAGGTAATAAGGGCGAAATAACCTGTTGATATATGCGAATAGGAGCGATGGCAACACGTCGCAAAACGTGATTGCTCATCGCTCCTCCCCGGCAACGCCGGCGCGTTTCATAAGCGAACGCAATGCATTGTCCATCTCCCGAGGCGAAGAAACCCTCGTCTTGGGAGTTGCGAACAAGATGATGTCATAACCCGCAACGGGAAATCCACAGCTGCGGGCGGCCTCGCGCATCACACGCTTAGAACGGTTGCGCACGACAGCACAACCGAGCCGTTTAGCACCAACGAAGGCGACCCTTCCGGAGTCGCCTTCGCCAACCGATTCACATATGGTCATTCGAATCAGAGGGTGATTGAAACGACGCCCCTGACTGAACACATGCTCGAAATCTTGCCGAGACTTAATAGTCTTCATGCGAGATGTGTGTATCGCTGCTAGACAGTGAGACGCTTGCGGCCCTTGGCGCGACGACGGGCGAGCACGGCACGACCACCCTTAGTGGCCATACGGGCACGGAAGCCATGGGTCTTGGCACGCTTACGCTTATTAGGCTGATACGTACGCTTCATCTTAAGTTCCTCCTGCTGCATTTCGAGTGTCCGCGGGGGCGCGGACGCAGATATAGACACGTGAGCTTGAAGATTGTAGGGAAATCAATGTTCAAATGTCAAGAAATCAAAGGTAAAAGGTTGCGCAGTTCACACGGTTCCCCCATAAGCCGAGCTCGATTTAGCGGTGCATGGCAACTTTTCACGATATTTCATCGAGTTTTCAACAGGTCATGTTGGCAATGTTGAGAACTTTTCGTCCGTTTTCCAAAGTTTTCAACAGATTTTGAAAAGTTGTCGAAAGATGAGAAACATTGCACGGTGAGCTACTATTTGTTCGAAACCTTTTGAAAGATTGCGAGCGGCATGTCTGACGACTTTTACACCATGGTCGATTCCGGAGACCCGGCACCCGACAACGAGCACATCACCGGCGTGCGCGAAGAGCGTAAGGAAGGCGAGCAGACGACCACGCAGGCGCCAAAAGCCATGTACGCCGCGCGCATCGCCGTCTATGACGACATGCTGTCGACACCGCGTGTGATCGTCATTGATCCGCAAGATGTCCGCACGTATTTGGAAGAGACGACCAACACCGTCTACCAGTGTATGAAAGAGCAAGGTGGCCACATCTCGCTCATGGTCATCCGCGAGATTGTCGAAAACTTTATCCACGCACACTTTGCCGAGCCCATCATCTCGATTCTGGACGGCGGAGACACTATCCGCTTCGCTGATCAAGGACCCGGCATCGACGACAAGGAGCGCGCTTTCGACTTTGGCGTTACCAGCGCAAACAGCAAGATGAAGCGCTATATCCGTGGAACCGGAGCAGGGTTTCCCATGGTGCAGGAGTATTTGGAAAACGCCGGCGGGGCCGTGTCCATCGAGGACAATATGGGCAACGGCACCGTGGTTACGGTAAGCCTGGACCCTAAACGCGTGCAGGAAATCGAACGCGCCGGCGGGCGCGGTGCTGCCGTGCGGCCCGAGACGGAGCAGCCCGCATATCCCCTGCCGGGAGCTTTTGCGCAGCAGCCCATGGCAACGCAACAGATGCAGCCCCGCGTGGGACAGATGCAGCAGCCCGGAATGCTTCCTACACAAGAGCCCCAGGCGGCGTCGATGTCGATGCCGCCAAACGTGCCAGAGGCCATGCCGCTGGCGGATCAGGATACAGCAGCAATGCAGCAGGTGACGGGGGCACCGGGTGGCCAGCAAATGGGCTATCAGCCGTACCAACAGGGATATCCATATCAGCAGATGCCGCCACTGGGGTATGGCCAGCAGTTCCCGCAGCAGTACCAGCAGGGATATCAACAGCCGTACCAGCAGATGCCGCAGCAGCAGTACAACCCCTGGGCCCAGCAGATGCCTCCGCAGCCTTACCAACAGTGGCCTCAAAGTTTTCAACAGCAAATGCCGCCGATGCAGAGTTCTCAACAACCAGCAGCTCAAATGATGTATCCTAATGCAGCAAATCAGTATGCGCAGCCACAACCGGACGTGTTCGTAAGCGATCGCGGCAACGCCGCGCTGGGCTATCTGGCGCAAAATCAAGCGTGCGGTGCTACCGATCTGGCGAGGGCGTTTGGAAACTCGGCCCCCACTTGGTCACGCACGCTCAATGACTTGGCGCAGGCCGGCTTGGTCATCAAGCATGGCCAGAAATACCATCTGACCGAACTCGGCGCCGCTCGCGTGCGAGCTCAGAGCTAAAGAACGGGAGAGACAGTGGACGAGGAAGCAAGCATCATCCTGGGGGATGCCATCGCCTTTTGCCAGCGCGACGGCCGAGATGCACGCCTCATCAACATGCTGGGGCAATCGCGCGCCATAAGCCTGACCGAAGATACGCTCACGATCGAGGCCCCCTCGCGCTTTGCCATCGCGCAGCTCAAAAAGCATCAGCCGACTATTGAGGCCTATCTGGAAGAAATCGCCTTTGCGCCGATCGCGCTCGACATCGTGGCACCACAAGGCACCGCAGCGGAATCCGCTGCCGCGTCAAGAAACAGCGGACA
>CABPCW010000007.1 GCA_902406155.1 uncultured Collinsella sp. | reverse complement strand
CGTAGCCCGAGACGGGCCCGGGCTGACAATTTCGACTGTAATGGACGTTCTTAAATGACTAGTCGAACAAGAACGTCCCCAATGACGAGGCGGGGGAGGCGTGCGACAATGGTGGGCGTTGTGTTGTCCGCGCTAAGGAGTTGTCATGTTGTTGTGTCCCGTTTGCCATGAGCCGTTGGTGGACGATGAGCGCGGTGCTGCATGCGCGGGCGGACATCGGTTTGACCGTGCGCGCGAGGGCTATCTGTATCTGCTGCGCTCGTCCAAGAGCGGCGACTCCATGGGCGATCCCAAGTCGCAGGCGCGCAGTCGTCGCGACTTTTTGAACCGCGGCTACTACGCGCCGTTGCGCGATGCGATGGTCGAGCTGGTGCGCGAGCAGGCGTTTGAGCGTGCGGCGTCTACGGGCGGCCCCATGACCTTGCTCGATATTTGCTGTGGCGAGGGCTACTACACCAGCGCCATGGGTGCGGTGCCGGGCGTGGATGCTTATGGGTTCGACCTGGGCAAAGAGATGGTGCGTCTGGCCGCCAAGCGCGGCGATGCGACCTACTTCGTGGCCAACATGAAGGATATCCCCGTGGCCGATGACGCCTTCGATATGGTGACCGAGCTCTTTGCCCCCTTTAACGAGCGCGAGTTTGCCCGCGTGCTGGCGCCCGAGGGTTCGCTCTATACCGTGGTGCCGGGTGCCCGTCATCTGTTTGGGCTCAAGGAGGTGCTCTACGACACGCCATATCTCAACGATGAAAAGCTGCCGAAGACGACCGAGCTCGAGTTGGTCGGAACGCAGCGGGTGTCTGCGAACATTATGCTTCAGACCCAGGCTGACATCGAGGCGGTGTTCCAGATGACGCCGTACTACTACCGCACGCGCCCTGCCGACAAAGAGCGCCTGGCAAACTTGGACACCCTTCAAACCGACATCGACTTCATCATCGCCGAGTACCGCCACTAACCTACCAAAAAGGGACAGGTTTATTTTGGCAGGTTTTATCTGGGCAAACGTAAAGGGCCGACCGCGGAGATGCGCGATCGGCCCTTTTTAGTTGCTTGGATGTAGGGGTCAGTGGAAGGCAAGTGCCTACAGGCGATCCTTGTTCTCGGCTTTAACGGCGTGAGCCTGCTGAACAAAGAACAGGTCGTACACCACGATGACAAAGGCGCCAAAGTTGATGGCGTCGCCGCCAAACGCGGGAAGCGTGAGCACGGCCTGCGCAATCGTGGCGATTGCGGCGACGATGCCGAGCTTAAACGCGCCATCCACCTGCGAAGGCTTGTTGGCGCCCTTGATGCCCGCAACACCTGCGGCAAGATCGACAAGACCCTTGATGACAAGTACGGCCGCGGCGAGCATGGCGTTCGGCCCGTACGTGGAATCGAGACTGCCTCGGGCGATGCCGACGCCGGCGATGACGAGGCTGGCGATGCCCAAAACAAAGTAAATGAGGGCAAGGATTTTGAGTGTCTTGCGAGCGTAGCTCATGGCTGGATCCTTTCGATACGAGTACGGCCGATCTGGCGTACCCCCTGTGCTGCACATATGGTGAAGCACATTGTAGTTCAACGGGGCGATGCATGCGTTTGAAAGCGTCTCTTGCCTGTACGGTCCAACCTTTCAAAAAGGAAAGCTGGACGTAAGCCAAATCGATGGCAGCTCATGTGCGGCGCTGAGATGATGGGGCCGTAACAAGGAGCTGGTCTCAAGGAGGAGCCATGATGTACGGAGCAGGGCAAGTGCGTGAGCCGCGGTCGTTGGGAAGGCGCATGGGTGATTCTGTGATCGCTGCCGTGTGCACGGGATTGATGGCGGTGCTTTGCATTGCGATGCTGTGGGCCATGTCGCATGTGGGACAATAGCGGACGGTTGAGTGCCGACAGGGGTGGCGCTCACGTATTCGTTTTGCTTGCTAAGGAGTGCCCATGGGCGTCGTCGATCCCTTTTCTGTTGCTCGGGCCGCGGGGCTTGAGCTGATCGGGAAGCCCGAGGGCCTCACGCTCACCGACGGTGCGATGGAGTTGCGTGCCGATTTTGGCCGCATGCTTCCACGGCTCAAGCAGGGCCGTTTGCAGCAAGAGCTACTGGTGAAGGCTGCGCGCACAAAAGGCATCGAGCAACCATGGGCGATTGATGCCACAGCAGGCTTTGGCGAGGACTCGCTGCTGCTGGCGGCCGCGGGCTTTACCGTCGATCTGTATGAGCAGGATTGCGTGATCGCGGCGCTGCTCCAGGATGCCCTGGATCGCGCGGCAGATGATCCGGCGCTTGCGGCTGCCGTGGCGCGCATGCGCTTACATGCGGGCGAGGACAGTGTTGCCGGCCTTCGCCATGCGGCTGAGCTGGTCGAGCGTGGTGAGCTCGCGGCTCCCGATGTGGTGTATCTGGATCCCATGTTTCCCGAGCGCACCAAGAGCGCGGCGGTTAAAAAGAAGTTCCAGCTCTTGCACCATTTGGAGCAGCCGTGCGCCGATGAGGAGACGCTGGTCGAGGCCGCGCTTGTGCCGCGCCCGCGCAAGGTCGTTATCAAGCGGCCGGTGAAGGGGCCGCTGCTTGCCGGCGTTAAGCCGAGCTATCAGCTTGCGGGCAAGGCCGTCCGCTACGATGTTTTGGTGCCGCCGCGTCCGTAGCCTGCGCGCGATGGCCGGCGATGTGTCGGTGCCGTGCCGCTGCGTCGGCGTCGCGCCGATGCGGAGCCTATTTCCAAGGGTGCGACGTCAGATGCCATCCGCCGCAGTATTCGCATTTGTAGCAGGCCAGGCCGCGCCGTCCGCGGTTTTCGCAGTCGGCCATAACGGCCTCGGCCTCGGCGCGTGTGTCGTAGCGGTTTTTGCGCTCGCACGACTTGTAGCGCCAAGCCTCATCGCGCTCGGCGTCCAGGGCGTCGCGGCGCTCGTCCTCGCGTGCAAACAGGTCGCTCATATCGCCGCCGGTGGCAGCGCCCAAAAACTCGCTTTTGGCCTTTGACCAGGCGGCTCGCTTTTTGCTCCCCATCTGCTTCGTGCCCTTTCCAAACGCTGGTATCATTGCTCAATCAAAGTGATACCAATAAACGTGAGGTCGCCGCGTGATGATCAGAAAAACCCTCGATACCGACATTCCCGCCGTCATGGCTATCTATGATGCCGCCCGCGCCTTTATGCGCGCGCATGGCAACGCCACGCAGTGGCCCGAGGGCACGCCTTCGGCCGAGCAGTTGGCTGCCGATATTGCCGCTGGTGGCAGTTACGTGTGCGAAGTCGACGGCCGCGTGGTGGCGACGTTTGCCTTTTTACCGGGTCCGGACGAGTGCTATGACGTCATCGAGGACGGTCAATGGCGCAGCGACACTCCGTACGCCGTGCTGCACCGCGTGGCGTCCGACGGCAGTGTGCACGGTATCGCGGCCGCGATGTTTGCCTTTGCCAAGGAGCGCGCCGACCATCTGCGTATCGACACGCATCAAGACAATCTGCCCATGCAGGGCGCGAGCATGAGGGCAGGGTTCGAGCGCGCCGGCGTCGTGTATGTGTCGGACGGCACGCCACGCGTTGCGTTCGACTGGCTGCGCGAGGCATAAGAGCGGGGGCACGCATCAATACTTCATGGACATGAAAAAGGCCCCGGGTGGGGCCTTTTGATCGCTGCGCTGTTAGGGGAGGTGCCGGCTTTCGCAAGGCGCGAACCTGCGAAAATCGCCGCGCGGCAACGCGGGGCGATGAGCTCGGTCGGGGGATAGGGCCCGCTTCGCCCGCCGGCCCGTAAATTGTATCATCCAGTGTGGAACGAGAATGCCCGTTGCCGCGTGCGATGGGCTCGCAATAAGAGGAGAGCCATGTCGAAGCAAACGGTCGTTGGAATCTTGGCGCATGTCGATGCCGGCAAGACCACGCTGGCCGAGGCCATGCTGTTCTGCGCGGGTCGCATTCGCAAACGCGGCCGCGTGGACGATGGCGACTCGCACCTGGATACCAACGCCATCGAGCGCGAGCGCGGCATCACGATTTTCTCGTCGCAGGCCGTGTTCGACCACGGTGATACCCGCGTCATGCTCGTGGACGCTCCCGGACACGTGGATTTTTCGGCCGAGGCAGAGCGCACGTTGCGTGCGCTCGACTACGCGATTTTGGTGGTAGGTGCCAACGACGGCGTGCAGGGACACACCGAAACCTTGTGGCGCCTGCTTGCGCGCTATGGCATCCCGACGTTTGTCTTTATCAGCAAAATCGATTTGGAGAATCCCGGCCGCGATGTTTTACTGACGCAACTTGGGCAGCGTCTTTCCGAGGGCTGTCTGGATGCCAACGAACTGCTGACGGGCGGTGCCGCTTGGGAGGACGCTGCCGCGTTGGACGAGGCAGCCCTCGAGGAGTTTCTTGAGACAGGAGAGCTTTCCGTCGCAACGCTTTCGCGCATGGTTGCCGAGCGCAGGCTCTTTCCTTGCTTTGCCGGCTCGGCGCTTAAGGACCAGGGCGTGGGCGAGCTGCTGGATGGCATGTGCGCGCTGATGCGTGAGAGGGCGTGGCCGCCGGAGTTCGCCGCGCGCGTCTATCGCGTCAGCCGCGGCGATCGCGGCGAGCGCTTGGCTTGGGTAAAAGTGACCGGCGGCACGCTGCATGCAAAGCAGATGATCGAGGGGCGCTCCGGTGCCGAGGCATGGGAGCAAAAGGTCGATCAGGTGCGCATCTATAACGGCGAGAAGTATGAGCTTGCCCAAGAAGTTGCCGCTGGCGGTATTTGTGCCGTGACGGGTCTTGCGCACGTTCGCCCAGGGGACGCCTTGGGCGCGGAACCCGCGTGCGATGCGCCCGTCATTGCGCCAGTTCTCACCTATACGGTGCTTCCGGGCGAACACGACGTCCACACGGTGTTCAAAGCATTGACTGAGTTGGCGGATGAAGATCCTATGCTCGGCGTAAGCTGGAATACGCATCTTGAGCAGATTCATTTGCAGTTGATGGGCGCCGTGCAACTCGAGGTCGTACAGCGGGTGTTGGTCGATCGCTTTGGCCTTTCGATTGAGTTTGAGCCCGGTGGCATTCTCTATAAGGAGACTATCTCGCAGCCGGTCGAGGGCGTGGGCCACTTTGAACCACTGCGTCATTACGCCGAGGTGCACCTGCGCCTGGAGCCGCTGCCAGCGGGCTCGGGCGTGCAATTTGGTACCGTTGCCTCGACCGACGAGCTCGATCTTAACTGGCAGCGCCTGGCGCTCACCAACGCCATGGAGCGCGATCACCTGGGTGTGCTGACCGGCTCGCCCATTACCGATGTGCGCATTACGCTCACGGGCGGCCGCGCTCATGCCAAACACACCGAGGGCGGTGACTTTCGGCAGGCAACGTACCGCGCGATTCGCCAGGGTTTGATGCAGGCGCGTGAGGTCGGCTCAGCCGTGCTGTTGGAGCCGTGGTATCACTTTGAGCTCGAGGTGCCGGGGGAGTGCGTGGGCCGGGCGCTCTCGGATGCCACGCGCATGGGCGCCGAGTACAAGCCGCCGACGATGGCGGGAGACCGGGCGAAGCTTGTGGGTCGCGTGCCGGCATCCGAGGTGCAGGATTATGCGCTGGAGGTGGCTGCCTACACGAGCGGTCGCGGTCATCTGTACCTGGAGTTCGCCGGCTATGCGGCTTGCCATGATGCCGAGCGCGTAATCGAGACGGCCGCCTATGAGCCCGAGGCCGATCTGCCCAACACGCCCGATTCGGTCTTTTGCGCCCACGGCGCCGGCTATACCGTCAAGTGGTGCGACGTACCCGCCGCGGCGCACGTAAAGATCGATCCCGCCACCTTCCGCCCCTATCGCCCCGCCGACGCGGAATTTTTCGGCCACATGTGACAAAGGGACAGCTCCTTTGTCACATTCAGTTGGTATAACTCGGTATAAGTTGGTATAACTATTGCTAGCCTTTGCCAATCCGAGGAGGCCGACATGAATCCAAATCCCTTTAAGCCAACGGCTGGTAAGCGACCTCCGATACTCATCGGTCGCGAGTCGGTCATCGAAGATTTTGAGGAGGGGCTCGATAACGGTGCCGGAGCGCCGGGCAGACTCATGCTCATTACAGGAAACCGCGGCTGTGGCAAAACAGTTCTCCTGCGGGAGCTGCAACGTCTGGCCAGTGAGCGCGGATGGGCGGTTGTCTCCGATTCCGCTTCGCTTGGTTTATGCGACCGCTTGGCCGACGCACTCCGCTCGAATAAGCCCGTTGTGACGTCAATGGAGTTTGGCCCATCGTTTGGACGGATGTCGGTTGAGGCGGCGCGGGCAAAAGGCGAGACGTTGCGAGGGCTGGTCAACGAACGTCTCAAGAAACTCGGCCCAAGCAAGGGTATTCTGTTTGCGATTGACGAGGCTCAATCGGCGTCTATTGAGGAGCTGGCGGCCCTCGCCGTTCTTTATCAGCAGGTGCTGGGAGATCAGGATGCTACGGGCTTGCCCGATGGCGACCAGCGTGGTCTTGCGCTGGTCTTTGCCGGCTTGCCCAGCATGGTTGACGATCTGCTCGAAGAGCCGAGCGTGACGTTTTTGCGGCGCGCCCAGCAGCGTACGTTGGGGGCGATTTCTTTGCCCCAGGTGCGCGATTCATATATCCAGACGGTCGAATGTGCTGGTCTTTGCATTGATGCGGGGACGGCGGACCTTGCGGCGCACAAGAGCATGGGACATCCCTATATGGTTCAGCTGGTGGGATATTACATGTGGCGGTCTGCTGTCCGGCGTGGCTCGCAAGTCATTGAAGGGTGCGATGTCGAGGTTGGTCATGCGGATGCCGTCTCTGAGTTCTACGAAGCGGTTGACGCGCCTCTGTATTACGGGCTGCGCACCCCACAGCGCCTCTTTATCGAGGCTATGGCGGTTGACGAGGGCAAGCTGACGCGCATGGCGGATATCATTGAGCGCTGCGACCGCACCCAGAGCTGGGCGAGTAAATATCGCGCAAGCTTAATTCGCGAGCGCGTCATCGAGGCCGCCGGATACGGTCTCGTCCGGTTTAGCGTGCCTATGCTGGGCAAGTACATTCGCGATCGTGTTTTATGGCACGAGTGATGTGACAAAGGGACTGTCCCTTTGTCACATTCCTTTGTCACATTCGATTAACAGGAAGGGGAGCGATGACGGTGTCGCAACAACCAAGTGCTATCGAGGTGCGCGGTGCGCGCGTCCATAACCTCAAAGACATCGATATCGATATTCCGCTGGGAAAGCTCGTGGGTATTGCCGGCGTCTCGGGCTCGGGCAAGAGCTCGCTGGCGTTGGGGGTGCTCTATGCCGAGGGCTCGCGTCGTTACCTGGAGGCGCTCAGCACCTATACCCGCCGTCGGCTGACGCAGGCAGAGCACGCTCAGGTGGACGAGGTGCTGCACGTGCCGGCGGCACTCGCATTGCATCAGCGCCCCAGTGTACCGGGCGTGCGCTCGACTTTTGGCACCATGACCGAGCTCAACAACAGTCTGCGTCTGCTCTTTAGCCGCTGCGCCCATCACGTGTGCCCGCATTGCGGGGCGCGTGTGGAGCCGAGCCTTAACGTGGCCGCGGGCCTGTCGCTCGCGTGCCCCGCATGCGGCCGCGAGTTCTATGCGCCGGGGGCCGAGGACCTTGCCTTTAACAGTGGCGGCGCGTGTCCTACCTGCGGAGGCACCGGCGTCATGCGCGAGGTGGACGAGGCGAGCCTGGTGCCCGACGAGTCAAAGACCATCAACGAGGGTGCGGTGCTTCCCTGGGGCACGCTGATGTGGGATCTGATGAAGCAGGTGGCCGGCGAGATGGGCGTGCGCACCGACGTGCCGTTTAGCCAGCTCACGCCTCAAGAGCGCGACATCGTGTTCCATGGCCCGGCAGTTAAGAAGCACATTCTCTACGTTCCCAAAAATGGCGAGGGCGCCACGCCGCTCGACTTTACCTATTACAACGCCGTCTATACCGTCGAGAATGCACTCGCCAAGGTTAAGGACGATAAGGGCCTCAAGCGCGTTGCGCGCTTTTTGCGCGAGGGACCGTGCCGCGATTGCGGCGGCACGCGTCTTTCCGACGCCGCGCGCCAGCCCCAGGTGCGCGGTATCAATCTGGCGCAGGCGGCAGCCATGACGTTGGGCGAGGCGATTGAGTGGGTGCGCGGGGTGCCCGCATCCTTGCCGACCGAGATGCGGCCCATGGCCGGGGACATCTGCGATTCGTTTTTGAGTACGGCCCGCCGCCTGGTCGACCTGGGCCTCGATTACCTTTCGCTCGACCGCGCCGGTGCCACGCTGTCTACGGGTGAGCGCCAGCGCGTGCAGCTTGCCCGCGTGGTGCGCAACCGATCGACGGGTGTGCTGTATGTGCTGGACGAGCCTTCGATCGGCTTGCATCCTGCCAATGTCGACGGCTTGGTGGGCGTGATGCGCGATCTGGTGGTCGACGGCAATACCGTGGTTGTTGTCGACCACGACACGCGCGTGCTGGCAGAAGCCGACTATCTGGTCGAGATGGGCCCCGTTGCGGGAGCAGGCGGCGGCCATGTAATCGCCGCCGGTACGGTAGACGAGGTCGAACAATCGCAGGGCAGCCGCATCGCGCCGTTCTTGCGCTCGGACCCCAAGCGTCTGCGCCCGCAGGTGGCTGACGACGAAATGTTCGACCTAGGCCATATCCGCATGGCGACCGATGCCATCCATACCGTCAAACCACTCGAAGTCGATATCCCGCGCGGCCGCCTTGTCGCGGTGACGGGTGTTTCGGGTTCGGGCAAGACGACACTGGTGCTCGAGACGCTCATCCCGGCGCTCAAGGCACAGGCAGCCGGTGAGCGCCTGCCAGGGCACGTGCGTTGGGTCGATGCCGAGGGCATCGCGCGCGCCAACCTGATTGACGCCACGCCCATCGGCGCCAACGTACGCTCGACGGTAGCGACCTATGCCGACATCCATGATGAGCTGCGCCGCGCCTTCGCCCGTACGCCCGAGGCCAAGGCGGCGGGGTATAAGGCGGGTGCCTTTAGCTACAACACCGGTGCCTTGCGATGCCCCACGTGCGATGGCACGGGCTCGATATCGCTTGACGTGCAGTTTTTGCCCGATGTCGAGATTGTCTGTCCTGCATGTCGCGGCTCGCGTTATGCAGACGCAGCCTCGCATATTCATCGCGAGGGCAAGGACGGCAGTCTGCTCACGTTGCCGCAGCTCATGGACATGAGTGTGGACGAGGCCCTCGACGCCACGGTGGGACTCAAGAAAGTTCAGGCGCGCCTGCAGACCTTGCACGACCTGGGCTTGGGTTATCTCACGCTTGGTGAGCCCACGCCGGCGCTCTCGGGCGGCGAGGCGCAGCGACTTAAGCTTGCGAGCGAGATGGGCCGCGTGCAGGACGATGCCGTATTCGTGTTCGACGAGCCCACCATCGGCCTGCATCCGCTCGATGTTCAGGTACTGCTGAGCGTGTTTGACGGACTCGTTGCCAAGGGCGCCACGGTCATCGTGATCGAACACGACCTCGACCTTATCCGTAACGCCGATTACGTGATCGACATGGGCCCGGGCGGCGGTGACGCAGGCGGACAAATCGTCTGCACCGGCACGCCGGATGACACTGCGGCCTGCTCCGCAAGCGTCACTGGCCGCTACCTCTAGCAGAATGTGACAAAGGGACAGTCCCTTTGTCACATCCGATGCCTATTTCACGCATTGAGCGGCGAGATAGTCGCGGAAGAACGGTAATTCAAAAGCGACGATTCCGCGCCCGCGTTCTCCAATGATGCCGGCGTCTATCATGCGGCGTCGGTAGCGGGAGACCTGTTGCGGCGAACGCTTAAGGCGCTCGACAAGGTCAGCGGTGGTGGACTCTTCTTCGTCATCGAGCATGGCGATGAGAAATCGCTTGTCCTCTGCAGTGAGTTCCCGGTAAGTCGCTGCGAGGATTCGGTCGTCCATTTCATCGCGTGCGATTTTGATTCCCTGGTCAAAGTCGCGAGATGATATTTCCCTCGAGTTGCTCGTGAGATCCCAGGCGCGGTAACCCACAAGCTGCAAAAGGAAAGGAAAGCCCGAAATCGAGCGAACGGCCTTATCGATTCCCTCGGAATCCGCCAAACGGTCGTTTTCCTGGATTGTGCGAATCAAGGCCTCGCGTACATCGTAGTCGGCGATACGCCCCAGATGATATTGCTGGGCGCGACGAAGGAACGAGACCGTCTTGTGGTTCAGCAACGTCGAGACGTTGTTAGGAAGTCCCGCCATGAGCAGCGCGACGCGTTTCCCATCGGTCACAAAGTGCTGATACGTGGCTGCGAGCTGGATCATCTCGTCGAGCGTCGGGTCGACCTCATCAACCGTAACGAGCAGGCCGGTGCCCGCCTCGTTGAGCTGGTCGATGATGTCGCTCATGCGATAACGCCAGGTTGAGGCATCGTGAACGCGATTGACCTCGATGCTGCCGAGCGGTGCAATTCCGAGACCGGTGACTTCGAAGTGGCTGGACGAGTCGATGAGATGGGCTGCGGCACGTTTCGCCCCGAACTCGATTTCCTCAAGCATTCCCGAGAGCGCGGTCGTCTTTACGGCTATCCAGCCGTGAGATTCCGCCCTTGTCGCGAGCGACGACATGAGAGCGGTTTTACCGGTTCCACGCGCGCCTGAGAAGATCGAGGTCAATTCCGGGCGTCTACGCTGACTCAAGAAGGCACGGTCCAAATCCCGAATAATCTGTTGTCTGCCGGCGAGATGGGCAGGAACCTCACCAAAACTGGGAGTAAACGGGTTCTCGAGATATTCCACAAGGCTCTCCTTTCGCATCGCCGTTTAACTCCATTTTATTCTAGTTAATTCTGATTAAAAGCGACGGCTCGTTATTTGGTGCATCAATGTGACAAAGGGACAGTCCCTTTGTCACATGCCGGGGAAGCCTGTCTGGCGGAGGGCCTCGTAGAGGACGATGGCGGCGCTGTTGGAGAGGTTGAGGGCGCTGATGCGGTAGTCGTCCGGGTCTACAAAGTTGCCGCAGATATCCTGCTGAAGGATGGCCTCGTGGCCGCTCTCGCTATGCCCGAGCGCCTCCTCGTGGGCTTCCCAGGCCTCGGCGTTATCGAGCGAGTCGCAGTCGCGCAGCATCGGGATGCGCTCGCAGCGCGCAGGCTCTGCGGCGAGCAGCTCTTCGGGAATCCCCGAGCTCTCGCTGCCAAAGACCAGATAGTCACCGTCGCGGTAGGTGCTTTGCGCATAGGTGCGGCGCGCCTTTTTGGTCAGCAGATGCAGGCGTTCATCGGCGGGGGAGAGGCCGTTGCACGTAAGGAAATCCTCCCAGCCGGCATAGGTCGTCACGTCCAAGTTTTGCCAGTAGCCCAGGCCGGCGCGACGCACCGTCTTGTCGTCGAGCGAAAAGCCCAGCGGCTCCACCAGGTGCAGGCGGGTACCGGTGACCACGCAGGTACGGCCGATATTGCCCGTATTGGCCGGAATCTCGGGCGCATACAGCACGATATTGAACATGAATCTCCTTGGCTCAGAACGAAAAACCACCACGAAGGGGACAGGCACCTTCGTGGTGGTTTGGCGGTTACGTGGCAGAAAATGCTCGCTTCGATAGCCTAGGCGCGGTGCCAGTCGGTCAGACAGGCATCGAGGGAGGCGATGAGCGCGTCCTTGTCCATGTGACGGCCGATGATGCACAGGCTCGTCATGCGGTCGCCCGTCTCGTCGTCCCAAATCTGCATGATCTCGGGGTTCTCGTCGATGATCTTCTGCTTCTCGCCCTCGGGCGCCGAATCGACAAACAGACCGTTCTCCATCAGGCGCATCTGGTGGCCGGCCTGCTCGAACATGTAGCACATGTCCGGATCGCCGGTCTGCCACAGCGGACCCTTGACGCGGATGACCTCGTCGGGCCACTCTTGCTCAACAAAATCGGTGAACTTCTGCAGGTCAAACGGCTTGCGGCGCGAGTACACAAAGGTCTCGATGTCGTACTCGAGCACCTCGGGGTCGTCGTGCTCCTCGGGATGCTCCATGGCCTCGATCCAGGCGGCGGAGTTGTAGGCGCGCATAAAGTCGAAGCGGCCGGTGTCGAGCAGCTCCTCCATGGGGACCTCGCCGTTTTGAGCCTCGACAATCACGGCGTCCTTCTGCAGGCTGCGCACGATGGCCTTAAGCTCTGCGATCTGCTCGGGGGTGACGGTGTCAGTCTTATTAAGAATCAGCGTGGAGCAAAACTCGATCTGCTGGATGAGCAGGCTCTCGATGTCGTCCTCGTCGATATCCTCGGCCAGCAGGTCGCGGCCGCCGTTGAACTCGTCGTACATGCGGGCGCAGTCGACCACGGCCACGATGTTGTCGAGCGCGAGCTTGGGCTCGCCGCCCACCTTGGCCTCGTCGCAGAAGCTCGAGATGGTGTAGGCGATGGGGATAGGCTCGCAAATACCCGAGGCCTCGATGATGATGTAGTCGAACTTGCCCGAATCGGCGATGCCCTGCAGCTGGTTGGCCAGGTCGTCCGAAAGCGTGCAGCAGATGCAGCCGTTGGTAAGCGGGATAAGGTCGTCGGTCTCGGAAAGGCCGCCGTCGGCGATAAGGCTGGCGTCGACGTTGATCTCGCCGATATCGTTGACGATCACGGCGGCGCGGATGCCGCCGTCGTTGGCGAGGATGTGGTTGAGCAGCGTGGTCTTGCCGGCACCGAGGTATCCGGTAAGCATGATGATCTTCACGGGTTTGTTGGGCATGTGCCCTCCTTTGTTAGACATGGCTTACAGTTGAATCTTATGCCAAACGCCTGCTCTTATACCCACGCGCCGACAAATAACACAGGCTACTCCCAGGCTCCCCACACGTCGGGACAATAACCGACGGTGGCCTTTTTGCCGTTGCGCACGATGGGCTCGGCCAGAACCTGCTGGTTTTCGAGCAACTTGTCGAAGCGCTGGCTAGGGGTGAGGTGCTGGATGAGCGCGAGCGTCTCCTCGTCTTTGGCCTTGGGGTTGAGCAGCTTGTCGATGCCGCCGACCGCCTGCATCACGCTCGTGAGCTCGCCCTTGCTCATCTCCTTTTCTTTAAGGTCGATAAACTGCACCTTAATGCGGCGCTCCTTAAAATAGCGCTGGGCCTTCTTGGTGTCGAAGGACTTCTTAGTCCCGAAGATTTGCACGTTCATAGTATGTTCCGCCGTTCTAACGAATGAAGTTGGTGCGCTCGCGGTCGGCCACGGGGGCTTCGATGCCGGCAGCCTTGCCTGCTTCGATGCAACGAAGGAGCCAGGCTATGTTCTTGCCGATGTTTCGCATGGTAGCAAGACCCTCGGCGTCCTGGGCGGCCTCGCCTGGCATGGCACCAAAGACGTTGTTCCAATAGGTGGAGGCGACCACGGGCATCTGGTTGATGGTGAAGTATTTATTGAGTACATCGAAGGTGGTCGACGTGCCGCCACGGCGGGCAACGGCGACCGCGGCGCCCGGCTTGTGCGCAAAGGCCTTGCTGCCAGCATAGAAGGCGCGGTCGAGGGCCGAGAGGATGCGGCCACTGGGATGCGCGTAGTAGACGGGTGAGCCAAAGACAAAGCCGTCGGCCTGCTCGGCGGCGGCGATGAGCTCGTTCACCACGTCGTCGTCAAAGGTGCAGCGGCAATCGAGCTTGCCGCACTGGCCACAGCCAATGCAGTCGCGAATGGGCTTGGCGCCCAGTTGGAACACCTCGGTATCGATGCCCTCGGCATGCAATTGCTCGGCGACCTCGGCGAGCGCGCGGGCGGTGTTGCCGCTTGCCTTGGGGCTGCCATTGACCAAAAGAACCTTCATCACAAACTCCCTCTGCTGTTGGTGACTTCTGCGGAGGATTATCGCACGAGCGGGCAGATGGCGTGGGGCGCGATTCCAGCGACCGCCCATCATGCGCCCCGTCTCGATCGGTAGCTTCATCCGAGTGTTTCTCGGGGCCGGGAAGCCGGCCCCGAGGGCCAACGGCGGGCTCGCTCACCAGGTACGAGAGGGACACGGTCCAGAGTATGTTGGAGCTCGGGGCCTCATGCAAGCCGATTGTGAGGAGTCTGGGCAGGTCGCCTTCGATGGCGAACTCTGAGGTCTTAGAAGGCGGGCTGCTGCGGCGGCTATGGTTTATACTAAGGCGGTTGCTATCGAGTAATTCATACTTGGTTTGATTCGATTGTGAATGCGTAACTAGGATGGAAAGCAAAGGAAACTCTATGGAAACAGAGGATGCTGTTTGCTTGATGACTTCGATTGCCTTGATTGTCCTTTCAATCCAATACCGAAGAGGAAGATGGCTCTGCTCAATTGCTGGATATGATGTCACAAAAAGGGAGAGCGAGATTGATATACGCCCCTACGCAAAGCTGATTTCTTCTGTGACGTTATGGATGGGGCTGCTGTTTTTCTTGTGGGCGGTAGAGGGCTGGGTACGCGATTGGAATACCAGCGTTTTTGAAGTTTTGGTTCTACTTCTGTTCAGCTTGGCCTCTTTGTCGTTCGTGCGGCTCGTTAGGTTTGTGTTTATGAGGCGATAGCCAGCGGAAGTGGCTGGACGACAAAATGGACCAATGTAGCCAATTGTCAATAGAATTTGATAGGCTTGGCTTAACAGATTTACTCGAGGGCATATCCGTGGCGGGGGATAGGTTCTATCTTGTTGAGCACTTATTTGCATCAGGCAAAGTAAACCAAGAGTATCGAAACGGTGCCCCCGGGCCCCGGGAGGGACTGCGGGGACGTTCGGCTAACTGCGGGTACGACCTATTTGCCCAATGTGTTCGGTTGAGATCGGAAATTAACCATCATGCGCCCCATAACGCTAGTCCAGCTTGGTGCCCGGTACCTGCGGCGCCTCTTTAATCAGCGCATTGAGTTCGTTCAAAATGGAAACGGGCTGTCGGTCGACGGTATCCAGATGAAGCGTGGCCACGCGAAGGGGCGGCTGATATTCAAACGAGCCAAAGAGCACGGGAGAGCCCAGGAACCGCTCGATTTCCTTTGCGATCGCGTCGGTCTCTTCGGGATCGAATTCGTCGAAAAGCGCCACGAACATCGGTCCGGTCGAGCGGAACAGACGACCCTTACCGCGCGAACAATCCATGAGGCAGGCGGCGCTCTCCGCCAAAACGCGGTCGCCTGCATCAAAGCCAAAGCGGGCATTGACCTGAGCGATATCGTCGATTTTAATGGCGACCAAGCCCGCCTTGCGCGCGACGCGACGCATTTCGCCAATGGCGTTGACCAGGGCGTGGATGTCGCCCAGGCCGGTCACGGAATCGGTCGTATCTGCCAAGCTGCGGTTGATAATCATGCCCACGTACATGTTGGGCTCGGTATCGGTGCCGTCCAAGCGGTAGCCCGTGCAGTCGCAAAGCGCGTATTTTCCGGCGGTATTCATGACGCGATACTGCATGCAGTGGAAGTGCCACGTGCCGTTTACCACCATATCGAGCTCGGCACGTACGTTGTCGCGGTCCTCGGGGTGAACACGGGCAAGCCATATATCGAGCGAGTTGTAGGGATGCTGGGAGGGTAGGTCAAAATCGCGCACGGCATTAACCGACCATTGCGATTCGCCGGTGTCGAGGTTAATGATGAACGGATAGCGTGTCTCGGAGCTCATGGAGATCGCTTGGAACACTCGGTCGTTGCAGGGGGGGGGTTGTTCGGTGATCGGGCGTTGCAGCGCATCGCCTTCTTCCGGTTGTTGCACACGGTACATGAGCTTGTAGCGATACATTTTGCGGTCGGCGTCCTTTGTCATCTGGCGACGCGTATCGCCTGCAAGTGGGTCGACGCGCGAGCAGCCAAAGCTAAAGCTGGCGATCATGGGCGCCTTGCCGTCCGATGTTGCCTCGATAAGATTGGCACGCGTCCGCTCCAGGCGCTGCTCGAGCTCGGCTTCGTCTGTCGTGGGGGATATAAGTACAAATTCGTCTCCACCGATACGGAACAGCAACTCATCGTGCTCCATCGTCTCGGTGAGTGCGCGGCAGATGCTCAGAATGTAGCGATTGCCCTCGGCGTGGCCAAACTTATCGTTGCAATGCTTAAGGCGGTCGATATCGATATAGGCGCAGGTGAAGGGGGTGCCTTTGCGCCAGAGCTGATCGACATGGCGGTCGAGTCCGCCACGGTTGCCAAGATTGGTGAGCGAGTCGATATAGGCGCCGTGCTCAAGCAGCTCGCGTTCTTGTTGCAGGATGGCGAGCGTTTTCTGCAGTTGCTCACCGATGGCACGCAGCTCCGGGGGCAGCGCGGCAACATCGAGCTCGGTGGTTGAGGCCCCGTTCGCAAGTCGCTGAAGATGAGCGATGATTGATTGCTCGCCCAGGCGATACGACTCGTTCATGATGGATTGCCTCCTTGGATGGAACAATGGTTTGTATCTTACTCCCAATTCGGTTTAGATTGGAGTATTAGTTAGCTCATGGGAACAAACGCTCCCCTCGACGGTGGCGTTTGCGTGCGAGCGTATTAGTTGTTGTCGCCACCATCGAGCAATGCCTCAAAATCCTCCGCCTGCATGGGGCGGTAGTAGAGGAATCCCTGAGCGTAGCGGGCGCCCATGTGGCGCAGCATGTTTGCCTGCTTGTCCGTCTCGACGCCTTCGATCACAACGGGCAGATGGAGTGACTGCGCCATCTCGAGCATTGATGAGATGATTTGCACGCTGCGGCCCTCATCGCCGTTATCGGGCACAAACGTGCGATCGAGCTTGATGACGTCGACGTTGACGTTCTTGAGCATCGCGAGCGTGGACTGGCCGGTGCCAAAATCGTCCATATAGGTCGAGAAGCCGCGGGTGTGCAGGTCGGCCGTTAGTTTATCCACGGCCTCGGACTCTCCCGTATAAGCTGTCTCGGTGATCTCGATGCGCATGAGCTCGGGCGGCAGGTTGTATTGGGCGGCGAGCGCTCCCATATGCTCGGCAACGTTGCAGGCGAGGATATCCACGCGCGACACATTAAGCGAGATCGGAACCACGCGAAGCCCCCGATTGATGCGCTCGCGCAGCCACAAGGCAACGCCCTGCCAAACGTATTTGTCGAGCGTCACCACAAAACCGCTTTCTTCGAGAGCGGGGATAAAGGTGGCGGGCGAAATGAGGGAGCCATCCTTGTCGATCCAGCGCGTGAGCGCTTCGGCGCCAATGATCTCGCCGGTTTCCATGTCGACCTGGGGCTGCAGGTAGTAGGTAATACGGCCGTTGGAGAGCGCGTACTGGAATTCGGTCAGCGTGCGGTGGAACGCGATTTCGCGCTCGTACTCCTCGGGGCGGAAAATGGCAATGCGCTCCTTAAAGTCGTTTTTTGCGCGCCGATTGGTAAACATGGCCTTGGCCTGCGCATCGATGGTGATTTTCTCGTTGGAGTCGATGGGGTAGACGCCCATGGACGGCCAGAATCCCACGCCGTCATCATACTTGGCCACGGCCTGGCGAACGCGGCTATAGATCTGATGGACGGTGTCGTGTTCAAAGGGGATGAGTATGCAAAAGTCGTCTTGGCCCCAGTACCCTGCGACGCCCATGTTGGCATTCTCGATGTCCTTGAGGACCGTGCCCACATCGGCGAGCATGCGGTCGCCCTCGGCCTGTCCGTGCCATTCGTTGAACAGTCGCATGTGTCCCATATCGACGGTGGCGATACACCAGGCGCCGTTGCGCCTTGTCTCGAGAAATTCGTTGGCGCGGCGCATAAACTCGCTGGGTCGATAGAGACCCGTGAGCGAATCGATGCGTTCGGCGATGGCGCTTTTGCGCTCCACCTCGGGTATGGGGAGGCTGTCGTTGGGAACAAGCCCGCCGGCCGTGCGAATGCGACGGTCGAGTTCGCCTAAAACGGCGGCCGTTTGATTGGTCAGGTGCTCGTAAAAGGCCGGAACGACAAGACAGACGGGGGTAATGGTGTCGTCCGCGATTCGAACGGGAGCGAAAACGGCCTCTTTGAGATGTTGGATCAGTTGCTCGAATGCTTCGTGATCCAAATTGTTGCTAAGCACGACGAACTGGGCGTTGCGTGAGCGGAAGACGCGACTCCTGCCGCGAGTAATCGACAGCATGCGGCCTGCGTATTCGGCGAGCATGTTGTCGACGGCCTCGGCCCCGTAGAGCTCGTTGAGCTTTGCCGTGCCGCGAACGCGCACTGCTATAAGCCCCGTCTTGCAATGGTCGCGACGGCAGGCATCGATAGCGTTGAGCAACATGCGCTGCGTTCCAAGGCCCGTGGCGGCGTCGACGGTCTCGGCAAGCGAGTGGTTGACGAGCTCGCCGACATAGAGCGAGGGGACATTTCCGTCGCCGTCGATACGAAACCCGCGAGCACGGCAGAGAACGTAGTCGCCGGCGGCGTTGCGTACGCGGTATTGCATGACGCGACGGTGCTTGGAGCCGTTATAGATCTGGTCGATATCGTCGCTATAGGCCTCGAGGTCATCGGGATGGACGCGCGTTTTCCAGTAATCGTGGCAGTTGTCTATATGCTCCGAAGGAAGGCCAAGGTCGCGCATAGCGCCTTGTGACCAAAGGGTGCGATGTTTGTCCAGGTTCTCGATAAAGAAATAGCGGCCTTCGTTGAGCATCGAAAGGGCGTCGAAAATGCGATCGCTAACTTCGAAATCGTCGGCGTGGACTTGCGTGATATTGCGTCGATCAAGGTGCACGGCATGGCGCAGCTTGTAGTCGTACATGCGATGGTCGGCATCGAGCGTCATGCGATTGGAGGCTTCGCCCAGGGCGGGGTCGGCGTGTGACACTCCGTAGCTAAACGAGTGAGGCATCTCGGAATCGTTATTTTTGAGCAGGACCTCTCGACAGTGCTCCAGACGTTCGGCAAGGTCATCCTCGGTCGCGATTGTGGACAGGATGGCAAACTCGTCGCCTCCCAGGCGAAATGCCGCCTCGTCCACCTTCATATACAGCTTGAGATAGAGGCTCACCTGCAAGATATAGCGGTTGCCCTCGTCGTGTCCAAAGATGTCGTTGCAGTGCTTAAGGTTATCGATGTCGATAAACGCCATGGTTACGGGCAATTCCTGCTCCCAGATTTCCTCGAGGGAACGGGTAAAGCCGCCGCGGTTGCCAAGACCGGTGAGCTCGTCGGTAAAGGCAGTCCTGATCAGATCGTCCTGACGCTCGAGAAGGTCACGGATGGTCTTTTCGAGCGTCTCGGTGTAATTGCTGGCGATATCCATGCTGTAAGCGGCTTCCTGAGGTCGGGGTGTATTGCGTCGGGCGAGCTCGTTGTACACACGCGTTGCTGCTCAACGCTTTGCGTGTATCCAGGCCCCCGCCTTGCTGCGTCGCTGGTTTAATATGTCGGTCCGTGTTCGCTGCTGATAACTATTGAGTAGTATAAACAACAATAGAGGATTGTATATGGGTGCCCCTGCCGCGGGCGGCTATTATTCGCCAATCGGTAGCGTGACGATGCGATGCTCGATATAAATGCGACTGAGTCGATATATGTTGGCGGGTATACTTGTTCCGCTTTAAAACACGGGAACGGAGATGGTCGCATGGCACAGCCAGACACGACGCGCACGGTGGGGCTTGCGCTCGAGGGAGGCGGCTACCGCGGTATGTATACGGCGGGCGTGCTCGACGTTTGGATGGAGCACGGTTTGACCTGCGACCATATGGTGGGCGTCTCGGCGGGCGCGGCATTTGGCTACAACTTTAAATCGCGCCAGATCGGCCGCGCCATTCGCTATAACAAGGCCTATTGCGCCGACAAACGCTATGCGAGCGTGACCAGCTGGCTGCGAACCGGCGATATGTTCAATGCCGATTTTGCCTATCACGAGGTGCCCATCGAGCGCGATCCCATCGACCTGGAGGCGTATCGCGCCTGCCCCATGCGGTTTACGTGCGTGTGTACCGATATCGAGACGGGCAAGGCCGTCTACCACGACCTGCCCTATGGCGACGAGCGGGATATCGAGTGGATCCGGGCATCGTCGGCGATTCCCGTGGCGACGCGTCCCGTTGCTATTGACGGGCATAAGTATCTGGATGGTGGCGTGGCCGATTCTATTCCCAGTGCATGGCTGTTTGCGCAGGGGTATGACCGCAATATCGTGGTGCTCACGCAGCCGGCGGGCTTTGTGAAGCAGCCCAACAGCGTGATGCCCATGCTGCGTCGCGTGTTCCGTCACTATCCGGAGTTTGTCGCAGCGCTTGAGCATCGGCATGAGGTCTACAATGCCACGCTCGATGACCTGGCACGTCGCGAGGCTGCCGGCGAGATCTTTGTGGTGCGGCCGAGCGAATCGGTGAAGGTGCCGTCGCTGTGTCGCGAGCCCGATGAGCTCGAGCGCATCTACAGAATCGGCCGTCACGATGCGGAGGCGACCTTGCCGGCGTTGGAATCGTATCTGGCGGGGTAAGGGTCGCATACGGAAAGCGCATCCCGGAATGGAGGCCCAAACTGGGATGCGCTTTCCATTGCTGAAGATATGAGGCTGCGAATCAGCTGTTCGGCCTATGCCTATGCCTGCTGCCAGGTGTCGACAAGCTCCTTGGCTGCGGCATGGGGGTCGTCGGCGCTGCAGACGGCGCTTACCACAAAGAAGCCGTCGACGCCGGTGGCCTTAAGCTGCGGCAAGTCGGCCGTCTTAACGCCGCCGCCCACCACGATGGGCACGGGGCTTGCCGCGTGGAGTGCGGCAAGGTCCTCAAAGCTCTTGGTGATGATAGAGCCGTCGGCCGCGCGTCCGCAGTCGCGCTTGGTCTCGGTCTCGTGGAGCGGGCCTATGCCCAGGTAGTCGACCAGGCTCATGTCGGCGGTCTTGACGTACTCGAGCATCTCCTCGCAACGGGCCGAAAGACCCACGATGGCATCGGGGCCCAGCAGCTTGCGACAGACCTCGACGGGGATGTCGCTCTGACCCACGTGCACGCCGTCGACAGCGATGCCCTGCTCGCGCGCGGCGAGCACGCAGTCAAGGCGGTCGTCGATCAGCAAGGCGACCTGACCGGTCTTGCCGGCCTGAGCGATAGCCTGCGCGGCGTCGTCGGTCAGCGCGATGATCTCGCGGGCACTTGCCACCTTGGAGCGCACCTGGATGCAGGTAAAGCCGGCGTCGAGTGCCTGGGCCACTACATCGCCCACGGGGCGCCCGAGCGTGTTTTCGGGACCGAGTACCAGATAGGCCGAGATATCAAGGTTGTCGCGGATGCTCATCGTGCTTCCTCCTGTTTCTTGATCTGTGCTTCCATGCGCTCGAGTTTGCCGGTCATGGTGTCGGTAAATCCGGGTCGAATATCGGCTTTGAGCACGACTTCGGTGCGGATGCCCTTGCTCGCTAACACAAAGGTTGCGTCGCGCACGACCTGCATGACCTCGTCCCAGTCGCCCTCGATCTCGGTGAACATCGAGGTGGTGCGGTTGGGAAGGCCGCTCTCGCGAATGACGCGCACGACCTCAGCGACCTCGGCGGACAGTTCATCGCCGGTGCCACACGGGGCGATGGCCACGGCGACGAGCGTGTTCATGCCGGCGTTGGTTGCGGGCTCGGACATGGCTTATGCCTCCTCGAGCTCGAGTCGGTTATCGGCGATGTCCTGGGCGGTTGCGCGGTAGAGCTCGTCGATAAAGGCGACCTTAAAGCTTGCCGGGGCATCGGCGACAGCGGCGGCACGCGTGCCGGCTACGTTGTAGACGGCGGTGCCGCAGACGGCTGCCGTAAACGGATCGGCAGCGCAGGCGTACACGGCTAGCACGCCGCCCTGCGAGCAACCGCAGCCGGTAATCTTTGACATGAGCGGGCTGCCGCCGTGGGATTTGGCTACGGTCGTGCCGTCGGTAATCAGGTCGACTTCGCCCGAGACCACCACAGCGCCGCCGGTGTAGCGGGCGAGCGCTACGGCGGCATCGCGGGCGGCATCGACCGTGTCGGTGGTATCGACACCGCGCACGCGGCTCAGATCGGCTGCCTCGCCCTCAAGACCCCACAGGCCGGCGAGCGCGATGATCTCGGAGGCGTTGCCGCGTACGATGGCGGGCTTGTACTGCTTGAGCTCGTTTACCAGCTGGGTGCGCAGGCTGCCGATGCCCAGACCCACCGGATCGAGCACCCAGGGCTTGCCGGCGTCGTGTGCCGCCTTGGCCGCGCGGGGAATCGTCTGCTCGTAGATGGGGAAGAGCGTGCCCATATTGAGATAGATGGCGCCGCCAGCAACGAGCGCCTCGCCCTCGTCTGGCAGATAGACCATGGCGGCCGAACCGCCCACGGCGAGCTGCGCGTTGGCGACAAAGTCGATCGTCACCGTGTTGGTGATGGAGCCGGCCATCGGATTGGTGGCGCGAATCTCTTCCACGGCCTTGACCACATCTTGCTTAAGCTGTTCCGAATCAATCACTGCACATGCCTCCTTGGCATAGAAAAGGGGCGCTGTGCATAGACAGCGCCCCTGCAAAGGCGGCATGCTCCCTACGCCAGCATTAACTGACAGGTTCAAAGGATTGGGCCCCATGCCCTCTCAGCCTTGTGGTTTGCACCGCCGGCACTCCCGCATCGAATCTGTTGTTCCCTATACTAGCGCACCTGCCAAAAAGGGACAGGTTTATTTTGGCAGGTCGTTACAATAGGTAGGACCGATACGAATGGGGGCCTTATGATTAAACTTGTGCTGACCGATATGGACGATACGCTGATTCCAGCCGGGCATGACGGCGCCAGCGACTACGCCATCGAGGGCATTCATGCCATGCAGGCGGCGGGTCTGCACTTTGGCCCGGTTTCGGGTCGCCAGCCCTCCGCGATGGGCTGGATGTTCCGCAATCGCGCCGAGTGCTTCTCGACCGGCGCGTTCTGCAACGGCCAGGTCATGTTTGTGGACGGCGAGGTGGTAGCCTCGCATGCGACCGACAACGCCGCCCTTATGCGCTTGGCTGACTACTTGGAGCAAGAGACCGACGATACGTATCTGAAGGTCTACGGCCTGGGTGATGACTTTTGGGGCAACGATGCCTATTGTGTGACGAGCGACCCCGAGCGCGTGCGCCGCGCCATGGAGTCGGGCGGCAACGCATGGCTCAAGGGCGAAGAGGCCCCGTGCCGTCCTGTCGTCGATGACGCGTCGGTGTTCAAGGCGAATATCTGGAGTGCTCGTTCGCGTGAGGAGCTCGCGGAGCTACGCGAGCGTGTTGCCGCCGAGGTGCCGGAACTCTCGCTTGTGTTTCCCAACAACCGAGTGCGCCTGTTCGACATCCTTCCGGCCGGTTGGGACAAGGGCTGCGCTGCGCTGGAGCTGGCGCGCGCTTTGGGCCTGACGCCCGACGAGGTGGCCGTATTTGGCGATTCCGATAACGACCTGCCTATGATCGATGCCGTTCCCAACTCCGTTGCGGTCGCCAATGCCAACGAGGCCGTCACGGCTGCCGCGCGCTGGCATATCGGCGCTGCGGCAGACGATGCGGTTGCCGGGGCTCTGCATCAGATTGCCGCCTGCGCCGCGACGGGGGAGATGCCGTCGTTTATGCGTCAGATGAGCACGACGGGTTTCGACGTCACGAACGCCTAGGGGGATAGCCATGAAGCTTCAACAGCTCAGGTATGTCGTCAAAGTTGCCGAATGTGGCAGCATCACCGAGGCCTCGCGCCGGCTCTTTGTGTCGCAGCCTTCGATTACCGCGTCGATCCGCGATCTCGAAAACGAGATGGGTGTGCACATCTTTGAGCGCACCAACAAGGGTGTCATTGTGTCCGAGGAGGGCGAGACCTTCTTGGGCTACGCGCGCCAGGTGCTCGACCAGGCGGATCTGCTCGAAGGCAAGTACAAGGGCGAGTCCGAGCAGGTGCCGCACTTTAGTGTGAGTTGCCAGCATTATTCCTTTGCCGTCAACGCGTTTGTCGATGTGATCCGTGAGTTCGATGCCGCGCGCTACGACTTTACCCTGCGCGAGGAGCAGACTCACGAGATTATCGAGGACGTCGCGCATATGAAAAGCGAGCTGGGCATCTTGTACCTGTCCGAGCACAACCGCGAGGTCATCGAGCGCATGCTGGTGGCCAACGAGCTCGTGTTCGAAGGGCTCTTCTGCGCCACGCCGCATGTCTTCGTCTGCGCCGACCATCCGCTGGCGGCCCGCTCCAGCGTGACGCTCGAGGACTTGGAAGATTATCCGTTCCTGTCCTACGAGCAGGGCAGTTACAACTCGTTTTACTATTCCGAGGAGCTGACCTCGACGTTTGAGCGCCGCAAGAATATCCGCGTGCGCGACCGTGCGACGCTGTTCAACCTGGCCATGGGCCTCAACGGCTACACGGTGTGCTCGGGCGTGATTAGCCACGAACTCAACGGCCCCGGCATTATCTCGATTCCGCTCGATGTGGATGAGTACATGGAGATCGGCATCATCACGCGCAAGAACACGACGCTTACGCGCTACGGTCAAGCCTATATCGACGCGATCCGTCAGCATATCTAGACTGCTGCGTCCTGTACAGGTCAAATCTCTTCATGACAGTCCCAACTGATATAGGAAGCATCTATATCAAACTGTTATAAACGTATATTTTACGATGGCTATATGGGCGCTCATACTCTGTCCCAGTAAAGCAACCAATGCAAAGGGAGATATCTATGAGCACTTCAATTCAACCGAACGCGCCGTTTCGCGCTGATATCGTCGGCAGCTTTCTTCGTCCGCAGGCCGTAAAGGATGCCCGCGCTGCCTATGCGGCAGGCACGCTTGATGCCGAGGGGCTTAAGGCCGTCGAGGATGAGGCTATTCGCGACCTGGTGGACAAGCAAAAGGCCGCCGGTCTGCAGGTGATTACCGATGGCGAGTTTCGTCGCAGTTACTGGCACCTCGATTTTATGTGGGGGCTCAACGGCATTGAACGCCGCACCTCGCGTACGGGCTATATGTTCCACGACGAGGAGACCACGGCTGACACCGCCGTGGTGACCGGCCCCATCAGCGGCGAGAACCACCCCTTCGTCGAGCACTTTAAGTTTGTCAAGGCACTCGAGGGGGAGGGCCACGTTGCACGCCAGACCATTCCGGCGCCGATCCAGACGTTCTCGGAGGTTACACTCGACCGCTGCGATGGCCAGCAGGAGAGTCTGCACGCCGTCTACAAGACCGACGAAGAGCTCGTCGATGCCATTGCCGCAGCATACCGCACCGTGATTGCTGACCTGTATGCCGCGGGCTGCCGCAACATCCAGTTTGATGACTGCACCTGGGGCATCTATTGCGATACCGACTTTGTGTCCAAGACTGGCATGAGCCCGGTTGACCTGCAAAAGGTGAGCGAGCTGGGCGTGGCGCTCAACAACGCCGCCATCGAGGGCAAGCCCGACGACCTCGTCATTAACACGCACGTGTGCCGCGGCAACTACCACTCCACCTACGCTTTTGAAGGCGGCTACGATCCCATCGCTCCATATCTGTTTGCGCATGAGGACGTCGATGCGTTCTATCTGGAGTTCGACACGCCGCGCGCCGGCGGTTTTGAGCCGCTCAGCTACGTTGCACCCGGCAAGAAGGTCGTGCTGGGCTTGGTGACCACCAAGGCCGCAGAGCTCGAGGACGAGGACGTTATCGTTGAGCGCATCCGCGAGGCTGCCCAGTATGTGCCGCTCGAGAACCTGTATCTGTCTCCCCAGTGCGGCTTTGCCAGCTGCGAGATTGGCAACAAGCTGACCGAGGACGAGCAATGGGCAAAGATTGCCCTGGTCAAACGCATCGCCGAGCGCGTTTGGAAGTAACGCTACCGTTCGCAGGCGACGGCGCGTGCGAGACGTTGCGTATCGCGTACAATGGTTCGGATCGTATCGTTCGGGCAGGTTATCCGATATGCCCGGGCGCCCTTCCATTATGAAAGGACATCCATGTCCCAATCCTCGACGCCCGCCGTCGCCGATGCCATCTACGACGCATCGTCGCTCGGCTGCCCGCGCATGTTTTTGCTCGGCCTACAGCACCTGTTTGCCATGTTTGGTGCCACGGTGCTGGTGCCCGTGCTCACCGGTCTCTCGGTTTCGGCAACGCTTTTGTTTGCCGGCTTGGGCACGCTGCTGTTCCACTTCCTGTCGCGCGGTAAGGTGCCGGCCTTCTTGGGCTCGTCGTTTGCCTTTATTGCCGGTTATGCCGCAATCGCGCCCAACGGTGAGGCCGAGCTTTTGCCCTACGCCTGCCTGGGTGTAGCCTGCGCCGGCCTGCTCTATCCGGTGCTGGCGGCCCTGTTCCGCGCGTTTGGCGCCAAGCGCGTCATGCGCTTCTTTCCGCCGGTGGTGACTGGTCCCATCGTCATTTCCATCGGCTTGATCCTGGCAAGTTCCGCTATTACTAACTGCCAGACCAACTGGCTTGTGGCTGTCATTGCCGTTGCCGTTATCGTCATCTGCAACATCTGGGGCCGCGGCATGGTCAAGATCGTGCCGATTCTGCTGGGCGTTGTGGTGAGCTATGCCGTTGCGGCTGCGCTGGGCGAGGTCGACTTCTCTGGCGTCGCAGCCGCTCCCTGGGTTGGCTTGCCCATCGTGTGGGACAACACCGTGTTTGCGCTCTTTGGCCCGCAGTTCGATAGCGGCCTTGCCACGACGGCCATCATTACCATCATGCCGCTGGCCTTTGCGACCATGATCGAGCATATCGGTGATATCTCGGCTATCGGCTCCACTTGCGAGCGTAACTACATCGCCGATCCCGGTCTGCATCGCACGCTGCTCGGCGACGGCCTTGCCACGATCCTGGCTTCGCTCTTTGGCGCTCCGGCCAACACCACCTATGGCGAGAACACCGGCGTGCTCGCCCTGACGCGCGTGTTCGACCCGCGCGTGATCCGCATTGCCGCGTGCTGCGCCATCGTGCTTTCGTTCTGCCCCAAGTTCGCCGCGGTCATCGCCGCCATGCCGGCATGCGTTATCGGCGGCGTGTCGCTCGTGCTCTACGGCATGATCAGCGCTGTGGGCGTCCGCAACCTCATCGAAAACCAGGTCGATTTCCAGAACAACCGCAACGTGCTGGTGGCAGCTCTGGTGCTCGTGCTCTCGCTCGGCATTGCGTACAGCACCGCCGGTGCCATCGTGTTGGAGCTGGGCGGCGTGACGATTTCGCTTTCGGGTCTTGCCGTGGGTTCGCTGGTGGGCATTGTGCTCAATGCCATCCTACCGGGTAACGACTTTGAGTTTGATGTCTCCGAGCTTGAGGAGGCTGCTGAGTAACAACTGCGTCCAGCTGAATCAAAAAATGGCGCCCATGCGTACGCGCGGGCGTCATTTTTAATGCGTCAATATCCAGTGGATGCCACGTGCCATGCGCAGATCGGTTTGGGCAAAGTGGTTGCCGGGGTTGAGCTCCAGCGTTGTTGGAATGCCGCGCGCGACGAGCAACGCTTCCATCGCGCGTGTGTCGTCGAGTACATGCCGCATCATGCGGTTGGGTGTCTTGGTCTCCTTTTTGCCGAGTGACAGATAGACGGCCTGCGGGTTGCCGGCAAAAGGGGCCGTGCTGGCGCGATCGACAAAGTCGGGAAACCACAACGACCCCGATGCGCTTGCGGCGCGGCTAAAGGCGTCGGTTTGCCAGAGGGACCAGAGCGCGAAGAGGCCCGCGAGCGAGTAGCCGGCAATGCCGCGCCAGGTGGGCGGCTGAGGAAGCGACGACTCGGCCTCTGGGATTATCCAGTTCAACAGCTCATCGAGAAATCCGGAAGCCTGACCGCCAAAGGGCTCGGCATCGCGCACGGTTCCGTCGCATCCCCAGGGGCTCAGCTCGCGATTCCAGTTGAGGCTGCCAATGCCGACAAGCGTGAAGGGCGGGCAGTTGAGCTCTCGGCAGCGTTCATAAACCTCCGCGCCGTCGCCCATGACCACGGGAAGATAGATGACTGGTGCGCTTTCGGCATGCTGTGCATGAACGGTTATCTGCTTTTGATGCGCTTCCATGACGGGCTTCTCTCGGCGTTGTGATATCGGCAGCCCCAATTGTCGCACGCCAGCGTATGCCGGTTGGGCTAGACCAAAGACAATCTCGTGCATCCCCTGCGGACGCATATGGAAAACGCCACCGCCGGAGGGGAGCTCGGCGGTGGCGTTGTTAAACGGTGCTGGGGCTCGGGGCCTTCGCGGGAGCTGCCATGTGCGCAGGGGCGTCTAAGAGCGCTTACGGCTCGCCATGGTGCCTGCGGCGATAGCGGCTGTTCCCGCAAGGACGGTTGCCACGATGGCTGCACCCGAGGTGTCGCCGGTTGCCGCGAGCACGCCGGTAGTCTTGGCTTTCGTGGTTGAAGCCGCAACGGCCTTGGTCGGCTTTGAGCCCTCAGACTTGGGGTCCTGCTTGGACTCCGCGGGCTTGGTCTCGTCGGGCTTGGGGTCTTCCGGCTTGGCTACCTCGGGAGGTGCGATGACCATGCTCTTGGCGACAGCTTCGTTATAGGGGGAGTCGATCACAGCGTCGCCCGTGCCGATGGCTTGGCCTGCCTCGTAGATGCCGTTACGGAGCTTGCGATAGTCAATGACCTTGCCGCCTTCGGGCGTCTGGATGGCGGCGTTCTCAATCTTGATAGTGCCGATTGTCTTGCCGTCAGCGCTCATGGCACGGGCAAAGATTGCCGCTGTATCTCCTTCGGCCGTTACCTTGCTGCGGATGATCGAGATGACTGCGGGTGTGACGCCCTCGCTGGTCTGGGCGATGATGCCGATGTTCTCGCCTTGGGGCTCGGGGCTCGTCTCACCATCTTGGTTTTCGCTGTAGGGGATGGGGCCGTCGCCGTTCTCGACATAGCGGGCTATGGCCTTGACAACGGAGTCGCTGATGTAGATGTGGCCACCCTCCTCGTTGGGTCGATCGTTTCTGGTGGAGAATGCAGCCGAAACCTCGCCTTCCGCAAACGCGTCCACGGTGGAGCCGTTCTTGACGACGATGTCGTCCTGGTAGGTGAAGAGGGCGATGGCGCCACCGTATCTGCCTTTACCTGCACGGACCGTCACGTTTGCATGATCGAGGGTGATGCCCTTGTGGGCATAGACGCCATATTCAACACCGTTTACGTTGAGGGAGGCGTTTGCGGCTGCGAGGCTGCCCTTGGCCTCGACGGCGGCGTCTTTCTCGGAGCTCGCCTTGACCTGGCTGCCGTCCGAGATATTGATGTTGCCGCCGCTCCAAATGGCCTCACCATCGGCTGAGCTTGCCTCGACTGTGCCGCCACCCTTGATGGTGAGGTTCTTGTCGGTTCCGATACCCTTGTCCTTGGTAGCCCTGGCGGTGACGGCCCCGCTGTCGTCAATCGTGATATTGCCGTTTGCCCTGATGCCATCCGATACGCCCGTGGCGTTGACGTTGCCCGAACCTTTGATAGCGAGATCGCCCTCGGCGTCGATGGCATCAAACCCAGCGCTCGTGGCGTTGACGGATCCGGCTCCGTCGATGTTGATATTACCCGTGGAGAGGATAGCGTCCTCAGTAGATGTCACGCTGAGCGTGCTGCCCGCGTCGCCTTGGATATTGAGCTCGGCGTTCTCATTCTTGCCATGAGAAGCCTTGATGCCTTCGATCCAGTCGGCAGTGACGATGTTGTTTCCCGAGTAATTCACGTTGAGCTTGCCTGCGGCCTGGATCTCGCCGCCGTTATAGTTGTTGAGCTTCAAGTCGTCGGCGCCGTCCCACGACCAGGTGCCGGTCTCGTCGCCCGCCGCAGTGCCGGCGTTGTATTTGGTTTCGCCGACCTTGACCCATTCCGCCGCGAGCGAGACGCTCGGCATGAGCAGCGAGCTCACCGTGAGCGCGCACACGGCGCCTACGACGATGCGGCGCGTCACGCGGCGCCAGCTGCCGTGCGCGAGTCCTATGCGACGGCGAACGTCGGGTTCGGCAACATGGGTTCCGGCGGTAGTGTCATTGCGTTTGGGGGTCGTGAACAAGGCTGCCATGGTTGCTCCCGTTCTCATAGGGCCTATACGGCTAGGTTCAGCGTATCTGCTGGATGTTGCCGGCGGTAGTGCCGTTTGGAGGGCAAAATGGCCAAAATGGGGGAGAAATAGGCCGCACGCCGGCGCAGGGACCGACGCTAAAAGAAAAGCGCGGGGCCGCATGGCGACTCCGCGCTTTATTGTTCAGCTTTTGCAGCCTTGCCCTTACGCTACGAAGAAGTAGACGGGGAAGGCAAGGGCTGCGATCCACCCGTCCTGTGCGAAAAAGTGTTTACGAGCGTTTGCGACTCGCCAGGGCGCCTGCGGCGATGGCGGCTGTTCCCGCAAGGGCGGCTGCCACGATGGCTGCGTTCGAGGTGTCGCCGGTTGCCGCGAGCTTGCCGACGGTCTTGGCTCCCTTGGCTGCAACTGCAACGGTCTTGGTTGTCTTCGTGCCCTCGGACTTGGAACCCTCGGGCTTGGTCTTGCCGTGCTTTTCCTCGGGCTTGGTCTCCTCGGGAGGCACGATGACCGTGCTCTTGGCGACTGCTTCGTTGTAGGGGGAGTCGATCACGGCGTCGCCCGTGCCGATGGTTTGACCCGCCTCGTAGACGATGCCGTCGCTGAGTTCTTCCTTGTTGCGATAGTCAATGACCTTGCCGCCTTCAGGCGTCTGGATGGTGGCTCCTTCGATTTCGATGGTGCCGATCGCCTTGCCGTCCGCGCTCATGGCAAGGGCGAAGATTGCCGCCGTGTCTCCCTCGGCCGTGACCCTGCTGCGGACGATCGAGATGGTCGCGGGCGTGATGCCCTCGCTGGTCTGCGCGAAGATGCCGATGTTCAGGCCCTCGGACTCAGGGATGATTTCGTCGTTTTGGTCTCCACTGTAGTGGTCGGGGCCGTCGCCGCCGGTCTCGGCATAGCGGACTATGGCCTTGACAACGGAGTCGCTGATGTAGATATGGCCACCCGCTTCGCCGGAGTAGAAATTACTGGTGGAGATTGCAACCGAGAACCTGCCTTCTGCGAGCGCATCCACAGTCGAGCCGTTCTTGATGACGATGTCGTCCTCATCGGTGAAGAGTGCGCTGACTTCCCCGCCATCTGAGCTTGCGCGGATCGTCACGGTCGCGCCATCGAGCGTGATGCCCTTGTAGACATAGATGCCATACCCAACGCCACTTGCGTTGAGGGAAGCGTTCGTGACCGTGAGGCTGTTTTTACCGTCGATGGCGGCGTCTTCCTCGGAGCTTGCCTTGACCTGGCTGCCACCCGAGATCTCGATGTTGCCGTCGGCCCAAATCGCATTGTCTTTGATAGAGCTTGCCTCTACCTTGCCGCCGCCCTTTATGATGAGGTTCTCGTTAGCATCGATACCCTGATCCTCGGTGGCCTTGGCGGTGACGGTTCCGCTGTTGTCGATCGTGATGTTGCCGTCGGCCCTGATGCCATCCGAATCGCCCGTGGCGTTAACGTTTCCCGAGCCCTTGATGGTGACATCGCCCCCGGCATCGATGGCATCGTGCTCGGTGCTCGTGGCGTTGACAGTGCCAGCGCCGTCGATGTTGATGTTGCCGACGGAAGTGATGGCGTCACGAGAAGATGTCACGTTGAGCGTGCTGGACGCGTCGCCCTGAATATTAAGCTCGGCGTTCTCGTTCGCGCCATCCTTAACCTTGATGCCGCGGCCGTTGTCGTTAGTGACGGTGTTGTTGCCCTCGTAGCTCACGTTGAGCTTGCCCGCTGCCTCGATCGCGCCGCCGTTATAGCCGTTGAGCTTCATGTCGTCGGCGCCGTCCCAGCTCCAGGTGCCGGCGGCGTCGCCCGCCGCGGTGCCGGCGTTGTATTGGGTGCCGCCGACGTCCACCCACTCGGCCGCGAGCGAGACGCTCGGCATGAGCAGCGAACTTACCGTGAGCGCGCATACGGCGCCTACAACGATGCGGCGTGTCACGCGGCGCCAGCTGCCGTGTGCGAGCAGCGTGCGACGGCGCACGTCGGGCTCGACAAAATGGGCTCCAGAGGTTTTGTCATTGCGCTTGGGGGTCGTGAACAAGGCGGCCATGGTTACTCCCATCCTCATAGGGCCTATGCGATTACGCCCAGCATATCTGCAGGATGTAGCCGGCGGTAGTGCCGTTTGGAGAGCAAAACGTCCAAAACTTGCGAAGCAATACATCGCGCGTCCGTGTGGCGCCTGGCTTTAAAAGCAAAGCGCGGAGCCGCTCGATGCGACTCCGCGCTTTGCTGTTTGGTATTGCGAATCTTGCGCCTACGCTACAAAGAAGTAGACGAGGAAGGCAAGGGCTGCGATCCACATGAGCGGCTTGATCTTGGATGCCTCGCCCTTAAAGAGCGCGACGACCACGTAGGCGATAAAGCCCAGACCAATGCCGGCAGAGATGGAGTAGGTGAAGGGCACGCCGGCGACAATCATGAACGCAGGGAAGCCCTGCGACACGTCGGACCAGTCGATCTCGGAGGCCTCGCTCATCATGAGGTAGCCGACGTAGACCAGAGCACCGCAGGTGGCGGCGCTGGAAACGATGGTGACGATGGGGGAGAAGAACGCGGCGAGGATGAACAGCACACCGGTGGTGACGGAGGTGAGACCCGTGCGGCCACCGTCGGCAGCGCCGGACGTGGACTCGACGAAAGTGGTGATGGAGGAGACGCCCATAAAGCCACCGGCAGCAGCGGCCACGGAGTCGACGACCAGGATGGGACGGATGTCCTCGACATTGCCGTCCTCGGTCAGGAACTCGCCCTGCTTGGCGACGGCCATCGCGGTGCCCATGGTGTCGAAGAAGTCGCTCATGAGCAGCGAGAAGGCAACGACGAGCAGCATCGGGTCGGTCAGGACCTTCACGATGGCAAGGTTGCCGTCGGCAGTGCTGGCAAACGGGGCGCCGAAGGTCGAGAAGTCGAGCGGTGCGATGAGGCCCTCGGGCGCATGGGTGACGCCCAGCGGGATTCCGGCGATAACGGCGACGATGATGCCGATGAGCAGCGAGCCCGGCACGTTGCGGGAAGCCAGGGCAACCGTCACGACGATGGAGATGATGCCGACGATAAAGGTGGGGGAGGCGATGTCGCCCAGGCCGACGAGCGTACCGGCGCCAGCGGTGATGATGCCGGCGTCGCACAGGCCGATCATGGCGATAAACAGGCCCAGACCCACCGAGATGGCGTGGCGCAGGACCACGGGGATGGCGTCCATGATGGCCTCGCGCAGGCCGCAAAGGACGAGCAGCAAGATGACGATACCCTCGAGGAAGATAACGCTCATGGCGACGTGCCAGTCACCGCCGCACATGGTGGTGGTGATGCCCGCGATCATGGCGTTGATGCCCAGGCCTGAAGCGCAGGCGAGCGGGCGGTTTGCGAAGATGCCCATGCAGATGGTCATGATGCCGGCGCCCAGGCAGGTGGCGCAGGCGAGCGCTCCCGCATCAATGCCAGCGCCCGAGAGCACTGCGGGGTTGACGGCGATGATGTAGGCCATCGCCAGGAATGTTGTCAGTCCAGCGCGAAGTTCGGTCCCGATTGTGGACTTGCGCTCACTGACGTGAAAAAGTTCGTCCATGCATACCCTTTCCTTGTTCGGCCCCGAGTTTAGGCCGATTGACACGAACTCATTTACTATATCGCCTTTACAACCTTGCTGTTCCTCGCATGTTGATGTTCGGCGCTTTGTAACAGACGGACGGTATTTATCGCATGAAAATGTATGGGTACCGTATACTTAAGCGGTTACAACGACCCCTATGGAGGAACGTATGATTAAAGAGCTTTGCCACGACGAGGCTATCCTGTCCCAGCGTTGCGAGGTTGCGACCGTCGAGGACGAGTCGGTTGCTCAGGACCTGATCGATACCATCAAGTCGCTCGATGATGCCGGCTGCTTGGCCGCCAACCAGATCGGCGTTACCAAGAAGGTCTGCGTCTACCTGGACGACGCCGGCGAGCCCCACGTGCTCTACAACCCCCGTCTGGTGTTTGGCCTGGGCGCCAGCAAGATGGAGGAGAGCTGCCTGACGCACGAGGAGGTCACCAAGTCCACGCGCTATATCAAGTGCAAGGTTGCCTTTGACCAGATCGTCGATGGCAAGATGCGCGAGCGCAAGCAGGACTTTGTGGGCTTCGAGGCGCAGATGGTCCAGCATATGATCGACCACTGTCTTGGAAAGTTGGTCTAAGGGGACCAAAGCACCGCACTTCGTCTCTTTTGGTCCGGGCGTGACATTGTTGTCATGTCCGGGCTTTTGTGTTTAGCGCCTTTTTGTTTGGTGACAATAACCTTAGCAGGACCGTAAAGCTAGGAGGCGCTATGTGCACGAGCATTCGATTTACCGATAATTCTGGCCACATGTATCTGGGCCGCAACCTCGACTGGAGCTTTGACTACGGCCAACAGGTTCGCGTGATGCCGCGCGGGTTCCACATTCCGTATTCGTTTATCGACGATGCGTCGGCGGCACACGCGGTAATCGGCATGTGCATCGATTACAAGAACTATCCCATGTTTTTCGACTGTGGTAACGATGCGGGTCTGGCTGTGGCGGGGCTCAACTTTCCCGGCTATGCCGAGTATGCCGAGGGCCCTGTCGACGGCAAGAACAATATCGCGGCCTATGAGTTTCCCCTGTGGGTGGCAGCGACGTTCTCGACGGTCGATGAGGTCGAGGCCGCGCTGCGCGACACGGTGATTGTCGCCAAATCTGCCGGAGAGGGGCTGGGCGTGTCGCTGCTCCATTGGATTATCGGCGACAGCCAGCGCAGCATCGTGGTCGAGATGATGGCTGACGGCCTGCATGTATACGACGATCCGGTCGACACCCTTGCCAACCAGCCGACCTTCCCGTGGCACATGGAAAACCTGCGCACCTATATCACCGCCACAAGCGATTTTCCGCAGACGGCGACATGGCGTGGCGCCGAGCTTAAGCCCTATGGAGCCGGTGCCGGCATGCGCGGCATTCCGGGCGATTGCTATTCGCCGAGCCGTTTTGTAAAGGCGGCGTACCTCAATGCCAATTACCCGCAAAAGGAGAGCGAGACCGAAAACGTCGTTCGCATGTTCCGCTCGCTCGAGGGCGTGGCGATGATTGAGGGGGCGTCCAGGATGGGCGATGGCAAGTTCGAGAAGACTATCTATACCGGATGCTTTAGCGCGCGCACGGGCAATTATTACTACGCGATGTATGGGGATCCGTCGATTCGTTACGTGAGCCTGATGGATGCCGAGGGCGCGAGCCCCGATAGGCTCGTGGTTCCCGAGCCGCGTCGTTCGTAGCTCACTGGTCCGTTGCGACATAAAACGGCCTCGCACCTCTTATGAGATGCGAGGCCGTTGTCGTCAATGGCTGGTGGCGTGTTAGAAGTTGGCGTCGTTGAACTGGGTGCTCTCGAGTCCGTCGAGTTGCTGTTCGGGCGTATCTGCGACGCTCTCGAGCAGCTCAGTGGGATCGACGTTCATATTCTTACCGGCTTCGTTGCCGTTGACCAGGTCGTCCGAGAAGATGTCGACTTCCATTTCTTCGGCCTCTTCGATCTGAACCTCGAGCGGCACTTGGGTGCGCACGAGCTTAACGGCCGGGCGCATGCGGGCAAAGAGCGGTACGTACTCAATGATGATGGCCGAGTTCTCGAGACCGTACCAGCGTGCCGGGCTTCCGCAGGCGCGGCGGACGGCGTACTTGATGGCCATCACGCGGTGGTCATTGCGGTTGATGTCCGTTTCGGGGGCAAGCATCTTGCGCAGCATGCAAAAGCGGAAGTCACCTACGTTGCCGCGCGTCTCGTAGATGGAGTAGGTGTGATGTTGCGGCGGCAGCTCGCCCGATGCCATCAAGTCGCCGACGATCTGACGCAGATAGGCGTTGACGCGCTGGTTGACCTTAAAGCCCAGGTCCAGGCGCACGCGGAACAAAAAGTCCGTGCCAAAGGTCTCGACGGAATACTCGTGCGTATAGGGTTCGTCGGTAACGTGCACGTTGATGAACCAATATGCCTTGGCGCGCTTGGGGTGCTTGTCCAGGATGGAATAGAGCACGTCGCGGTCGAGTGTGAGCGGGTCGGGGCTGTTGGTGAGAAATACCAGATTGTCGGCGAGCACGGGATAGGTCTCGTCATTGCACAGGCGATTGAGCTGGTCGATGTACTTGGAGACGGGCAGCAGAATCGTCTGCGTGCGCTCGATGGCGGTGCCGCGACGCCACACATACATAAGGCCAAACAGCAGTGCGGCCAAGAAGATCATCACATAGCCGCCGTCAAAGAACATGGTGAGGCACGAGGCGAAGAAGCACAGCTCAATGGCGCCGAAGAGCAGGGCGAAGACGCAGGCGCCCAGCTTGTGCTTGAGAATGCCGGCGATATAGCTCGTCAAAAGCGTGGTGGTCATAAGCATGGTCACGGTAATGGCGAGGCCGTAGGCGCTCTCCATGCGCTCGGAGTTCTGGAACAGCAGCACAATGAAGATGCAGCCGACCCACATGATGTTGTTGACGAGTGGAATATAGAGCTGGCCCTTGGTGTCGCTGGGGTAGTGGATGCGCAGGTGCGGCATAAGGTTGAGGCGCGTTGCCTCGGATACCAGCGAGAACGAGCCGGTGATGAGCGCCTGTGAGGCGATGATGGCCGCCACGGCCGAAAGCACGATGGCAAAGGGGCGTAGGGGCTCGGGGAGCATCATATAGAACGGGTTGACGATATCCATCGCGAGCATCTGGGGGTTGGAGTTATTGGCGAGTAGCCAAGCTCCCTGACCCAGATAGTTGAGGATAAGGGCCGCCTTAACAAATGGCCAGGATGCATAGATGTTTGCCTTGCCCACGTGGCCCATGTCCGAGTAGAGTGCCTCGGCACCGGTTGTCGACAGGAAGACAAAGCCGAGCACCATAATGCCCGAATGGTTGATGGGCGAGAACAGGAACATAATGCCGCGGATGGGGTTGAGCGCGCGCAAGATGGACAGGTTGCCGAGCATGTTGAACAGACCGGCGCCTGCCAGGAACAGGAACCACAGCGTCATGAGCGGGCCGAAGAGCTTGCCGATTGACGAGGTGCCGGCGCGCTGCATGGCAAATAGGCCGCAGATAATGATGATGGTGATGATGATGACGTTGGTCTGGCCGTCGCCCAGCAGCGCATGGCCCCATTCGATGGTGCGCAGACCCTCGATGGCTGTGGTGACCGTGACGGCGGGGGTGAGGATGCCGTCGGCGAGCAGCGCCGCGCCGCCGATCATGGCGGGCAGAATCAGCCATGGTGCCACCTTGCGTACGAGGCTGAACAGGGCGAAGATGCCGCCTTCGTTGTGGTTGTCGGCCTTCATGGCGATTACCACGTACTTGACCGTGGTCACGAGCGTCATGGTCCAGATGACGAGCGAAAGCGCGCCCAGGATCATGTCCTCGCTGACGGTACCGATGCCGCCGTTGTTGGCGACGATTGATTTCATGGTGTACATGGGGCTCGTGCCGATGTCGCCATAGACGACGCCGAGCGTTACGAGCAGCATGCCAGCGGAGAGGGGGATGGCTCCGTGCCCGCCTTGCCCGCGCTGGTCTTGGAGGTTTGCCTCCAGTTTGTTGTGTGCCACGAGGACTCCCTTAGACATCCGGTTATCTGTCTAGGACAAAAAACTTTATGCCGTCTTTATACATACAAGAGCAGTTTGGCACATCGGGTTATTTTAGACAATAATCCTCAGCTGGGGATTATTTATCTACGCAGGTAGCATTTCAAAGCAGGGGCTTTTAAGCACGTGCTGTCTGGGCGATGCCAGCCTTGGCGTTTGCGCGTTTGCCGGCGAGTTCGCAAAAAATCGCGCCGCCGATGATAAGCGCGGCGCCCATCAGGCGGACCGGTGTTATGGCTTCACCCAAAAGGGCGGCCGAGAACACGACCGCCGAAAGCGGCTCGAGGTAGCCGACGACGGCGACGGTCTGGACGGGCAGCTTGGCGACGGCGCTAAAGTAGAGCAGGCAACCAATGCCGGTGTTGACGACGCCGAGCATAGCGACGGCGCGCCAATCAATGCTGGCGGCGACGCCGGCGGACAGGAACGAGGGAGCGCCCTGCGTGATGAGCGTGAGGGCCAGTGCGGTCACAAAGGCGGCGCTCACTTGGAGTGCGGAGTTCTCGAGGCCCTCGATGTGCGGCGCACCCTTGCTGGCGATGACCATCAATGCATAGCAGAAGGCCGAGGCGATTCCACAGACGATGCCCGCAATGGGCATATTGCCGCCTAGACCTTGCGCTGCAATGAGAAAAGCACCGCAGGCGACGGCGACAAAGCCAGCGATTTTGCCGCCGGTCAGCTTTTCGCCAAAAATGAGCGGGGAGAGGGCCATAACGATGATGGGGCCGCAGTAGTACAGCAGCGAGGATACGCCGACGCCGATCGTCTGGTAGGCGCGGAACAGAAAAATCCAGCTGGCGCCCAGCGCGGCGCCCGAGACGATGAGCGCTGCGGCCTCGCGGGGGCGAGACGGAGCCTGCAGGTTATGGCGCTTGGTTATGAAGAGGACGGCGGCAAGGGTGAGAGCGCCCAAAAACGTGCGCAACAGTACGATATCGGAGCTCGGCAGCGCGATGGCAGCGGCGATGATGCCGTTGGAGCCAAACAATAGCAATGCTGCTAAGTACGTAAACAATCCGTTGTTCATGTGCTGACATCCCCTCTATATCCGAGCATGTTCACTATGGGTGAACTGGCTTTAGAAGAAAATCGAATATAATGCATGGATAACATGACAAAAACTCATGTAAAGGTGGAGGGGTGCCGTGGAAACGAATATTCAAAAGATGCAGGTGCTGCTCGAGACGGTGCGGGCCGGCAGTTTTACGCGCGCCGCCGAGCGGCTGAGCTATTCGCAGTCGGGCGTGAGCCGCATGGTGGGCGACCTTGAGACCGATTGGGGTTTTAAGGTGCTCGACCGCAGCCGCGAGGGTGTGGTGCTTTCTGCCGATGGGCGGCAGATCATGCCGGCGGTTGAGGCGCTCTGCGAGGAGTTTGGCCGCCTGCAGCGACACGTGGACGAGATGCGTGGGCTCATGCGCGGCAAGATCAGCATTGGTACGTTTTCGAGTGTGGCGACCCATGTACTGCCGCCGGTGATTGCGCGCTTTCGCGCCGATCATCCGGATGTCGATTACGAGCTGCTGATGGGTGATTACTCCGAGATTGAGCAATGGGTGGCGGAAGGCCGCTGCGACCTGGGCTTTATTCCGCGCGAGCCACGTGGCGCCGGCATGGCGTCGCGACCGTTGGTGCAAGACGAGTTGATGGCCGTGGTGCCAGCGGACTCCTCGCTTGCCACGGCGGAGGTCGTTTCTCTTGCCGATTTAGCCAACGAGCAGTTTATTCTGCTGGAACGGGGTACCGATGATGAGATTACGCCGCTATTCCGTCGGGCGGGGCTGTCAGTGCGCTCAAAACTGTCGACTTGGGATGACTATGCGATTATGGCTATGGTCGAGGATGGCTTGGGCGTGAGCATTCTTCCCGCGCTCATCTTGCGTCGCTGCCAGTTTGATGTTGCTGTGCGTCCGCTCGAAGGGCATCCCCATCGGCAGATCAACGCCATATATCGAACGGCCGATGTTTCGCTTGCCGCCGCTCGTTTCCTCGAATACCTCTAAATGCGTGCACGTCGTTATCGCCTTGGGATAAATTTCGAGGTCTTGCTCATTTTATTTTTAAAATTGAACTTTTCGAAATAGCACGGCGTTATACTGCTGCCTAAATTGAACTCAGGTTCAATTCGTGTTGTATAAATTGAACTTTGCCAGCAAGGAGGTTCTAGTGGCCCAAGAGACGTTTAGCGATCGTCTGCGACAGGCTATGTCCGATCGCGACGTTCGCCAGTCGGACGTGATCCGCGCATCGGAGATGCTCGGCAAAAAACTCGGCAAGAGCCAGATGAGCCAATATGTGAGCGGCAAGACGATTCCGCGGCGCGATGTGGCAGAGCTGCTCGCCCGTATTTTGGAGGTCGATGTTACCTGGCTGCTCGCCGGTGACGCCGACCAAGGCGAGGAATCATCTCCCCGCAACGATTCCAGGCCCGAATCCCATCCCTCAGCTCAAATTGCAAGGAGCACCACCATGCGTACTTTTTCTAAATCCGCCAAGCTCGATAACGTCCTGTATGACGTGCGCGGTCCCGTCGTCGACGAGGCCGCCCGTATGGAGGACGAGGGCGAGCGCATCCTCAAGCTCAATATCGGCAACCCGGCGCCCTTCGGTTTCCGCACGCCCGATGAGGTCATCAAGGACATGCGCCAGCAGCTGCCCGACTGCGAAGGCTATTCCAACTCGCGTGGCCTGTTCTCCGCGCGCAAGGCGATCATGCAGTATTCGCAGATCAAGGGCTTGCCCAACGTTCAGATGGAGCATATCTACACGGGCAACGGCGTGTCCGAGCTCATTCAGCTTTCGATGAACGCGCTGCTCGACAATGGCGACGAGATTCTGATCCCCAGCCCCGACTATCCGCTCTGGACGGCGTGCGCAACCCTTGCCGGCGGTCATCCCGTGCACTATCTGTGCGATGAGCAGGCGGATTGGTATCCCGACCTGGAGGATATGGAGTCCAAGATCACGAGCGCGACCAAAGCCCTCGTCATCATCAACCCCAACAACCCCACGGGTTCCGTCTATCCACGCGAGGTGCTCGAGGGCATCGTCGAGGTTGCACGCAGGCATCAGCTGATGATCTTTGCTGATGAGATCTACGACCGCCTGTGCATGGACGGCTACGAGCACGTCTCGATTGCCTCGCTCGCTCCCGATCTGCCCTGCGTCACCTTTAGCGGTCTGTCCAAGTCGCACATGATCGCGGGCTATCGTATTGGCTGGATGGTGCTTTCGGGCAACCAGCGCTGCATGAGCGACTTCATCATGGGCATCAACATGCTCTCCAACATGCGTCTGTGCTCCAACGTGCCGGCTCAGTCGATCGTCCAGACGGCGCTCGGCGGCCATCAGTCGGTCAACGACTATATCCGCCCGGGCGGTCGTGTCTACGAGCAGCGCAACTTTGTGTATGAGGCGCTCAACAAGATCGATGGTATCTCGGTGGTCAAGCCGCGCGCGGCGTTCTACATCTTCCCCAAGATGGATGTGAAGAAGTTCAACATCACCGATGACGAGCAGTTTGCCCTCGACCTGCTGCACGAGAAGAAGATCCTGATCACGCGCGGCGGCGGCTTTAACTGGGCTGAGCCCGACCACTTCCGTATCGTGTACCTGCCGCGCATGGAAGTGCTCAAAGAGTCCCTCGAAGACCTTGCCGACTTCTTCGACCATTACCGCCAATCGTAGGGGATTAGGTATCTGCCGCCGCAAGAATCGAGGCGTCGCAGGATAGACATACGACAGCGAGCGAGCCGCATTTGCGCCAAGGTGACGTGAAATGAGAGGGCGCTGACCTTCTGGTCGCGCCCTCGAAATTGAACGTCAGATTGGCGTGAATGCGGCTCGCGCAGCGTCAAGTGGTCCGCCGTTCGGTAGAACGGCGGAACTATATAACGATGCCGCAACAGTGGTCGATTTCGTGTTGGATGATCTCGGCGGTGTAGCCCGAGAAGTTTTTGATGCGGTGGACGAAATTCTCGTCCAAATACTCAACCTTAATGCGGCGATAGCGAGTACAGGGGCGCTCGCCGGAAAGCGAGAGACATCCTTCGCTCGTCTGATAGGAATTGACCTGCTCAAGAATTTGAGGGTTGTACATCAGCAGCGCCCTGTTGCCGTCCTTTACGCAGATGATGCGTTTGCGCACGCCAATCATGTTGGCGGCAAGGCCCACGCACTCGTGCTCATGCTCATGGAGCGTATCCAGGAGGTCCTGCCCGGTCGCGGCATCGTCGGGTCCCGCGTCTTCGGAAGGCAGGCGCAAAAAGAACTCGGATTTCATGATGGGCTTAATCATGGCGGGCTCCTCATGTCTCGTGCTTTCGTGGACTTTTAATAATAGCGCGGAAGGAAAGCTGCGCGTCAGCGTTACAATCTTTCAACGTTGGACCATGTTGTCGGATCCGTCGCGTGCGGCGTCTGACGTAAGTCTAGGGCTCATGCTCGCCCTGGACTGTTCCTCTGGGGCGATGCGACTGTCGTTCCAAGAGGAAGGAAATGCATGGGGAGCAAATCTCAGCAACAAGTTCAAGCAACGCCATCGGCCACTTCGGCGTTTCTCGTCGTAATGTATATTGCAGCCTTTGTCGCCGCGTTTAACGAGAACATCATTAACGTGGCACTGCACGATATCATGGCGGCCTTTTCGGTGAGTGCCACCACGGCGCAGTGGCTAGTTTCGGGATACATGATCGTGACGTCGATCTTTACGGCTATCATGGCCTTTCTGTCCGGTCGTTTCTCGACGCGCAAGCTGCTGTTTTTCGCATGCGGATGCATGGTCGCCGGAGAAGTTCTGTGCCTGGTCGCCCCGTCGTTTACCGTTTTGCTGCCAAGTCGTTTTTTGCAGGCTGCGGGATCGGGCATCTTGTTTCCGCTCATGATGAATGTGGTGCTATCTTGTGCTCCGCGCGAGAAGCTCGGTCTGTATCTGAGCCTGGGCGGTGCCTGCATTACGCTAGGGCCGGCGTTTGGGCCCGTGATTAGTGGTCATATGTGCACGTTGTTTGGCTGGAGGGCGGTGTCCGTGGTCCCGCTGGTGGGCGGTGTCGTGGTCGCCGCGGCGGCAGCAAAGCTCGTTCGGAATGTCGGAGAGCGCTCGAACACCACGCTTGATATTCTGTCGGTTGTTTTGCTTGCTGCCGGCATTACGGCGTTCGTGTATTCCGTAGGCGAGTTCTCGACCAATGTGATGGCCGGTATCGTGGCGCTTTTCGCCGCTGTTGTGGTGCTCGGCCTGTTTGCGGTTCGTCAGCTCAAGCTCGAGCATCCGGTGCTTAACGTGCGTCCCATGGCGAGCGTTCGTTTTTGGCCTGCGTGCCTGCTTGTGGTGGTGTCGATGATGACGACGTTCTCGATGAGCGTTTTGCTGCCGCTCTATTTTGAGGGCGCATACGGCATGACGGCTCTTGTTGCTGGCTTGCTCATTTTGCCGGCGATTGCCTGCAACGCCGTGACCTCGATTGTGGGCGGACGCGTGATGGATGCCCGTGGCGCGTGGCCGCTGCTGCCGGTCGGCTTTGCCCTGATTGCTGTGGGACAGGCTGCAATTTCGATGACCGCGGCAAGCATGAACATTGGTATTGTCGTGGCGCTGACTGTTGTGGTGTATGCCGGTGTCGGTTTGGTGCTGAGCCCCTCGCAGACGGCCGGCCTGGAGACGTTGCCCGCCGCCGAGCATCCTCACGGAACGGCATTGCTCAACACGTGGAACATGATTGCCGCGTCGTTTGGCCCGTCCCTGTTTATCGGCCTGCTCTCGAGTTCTGCGGCGGTTGCCGGCGCCGCTGGCGTTGCGGCGGACGTTGCCCAGGCGATAGGATTTGCGGCTGCCGTGCGCGTAGCGGCCGTGATTGCCGTGGCCGGGTTCGCGGTGTCGCTGGTGTACGCCCGCCGCGAGTCGCACATGTCGCATTAATGTGTGCACATAGATTCTGCAGCTAGATTGGATGGCGACACCATAAACTAATGGACGTTTTGCCGAGAGGCATGAATGTTTAAAGCGCAAAGAGTGCGCGACGGGCCCCGCGAATGGGGCGATGATGCCCGAGAGGGCCAAGAAGGAGTCTCATGTCTGAGAACGAAGAGATCATGAACGAGACCGAGAACGAGACCATGGCTGCCGAGGTCGAGGCAGTCGAGACCGTGGAGACCGAAGCTGCCGAGGTTGAGGCTGCTGACGAGGTTTCCGCCGAGGAGGCCGAGGTTGTCGAGGCCGCCGCTGATTACGATGACGAAGAGCTGATGGACAAGATGCAGAAGGCCGCCCGCCTGCTGCGCAGCCGTCGCTTTGCTATTTCCAAGGAGGAGGAGGCCAAGGCCGAGCGCATGGCGAACATCGAGCGCGCCATCAAGCTTCTTGACCTCAAGCCCAAGATGGAGCAGAAGGAAATGTCCGACCTGCTGGGCATGCGCCTTCGTGAGCTCGATGGCCTGATGGCCGAGGCCGAGGCTGCCGATCTGGTCGGCCGCATCGACGACGCCGAGGGCGATATGCGCAAGATCGTTGTCTTCGCTGCCGAGGATGCCGCTGAGGGCCTGACCGAGCTTGCCAACAAGAAGGAGAAGCTCCTGCCCGAGCTTTCTTACGAGGAGGCCACCGAGCTGATGGCCGCTCTCGATAAGGTTATCGCTCCGCTCGTCGCCATGGGCCTGGACGAGGACCGCGTAATTTTGTCTACATTTCAAAGACAAAGGTTGGTGACAATGAAATGTAT